>JAJRAB010000033.1 GCA_028683025.1 Candidatus Methanomethylicus sp.
AAAGAAACGGTAGAGCTTAAACCTGGGGAGATTACGCTCAGTCTTTCTGGGTTCAGTAATGAGAATACCCACCTCGTTTTTAGCAAAAGGCTCCACGCGGGATCATATGCATCTCCAAAGGGTTGTGGCGTGTTTGGAAGGATAGTATATGGAAGGCATCTTCTCAACCTCTTAAAAATTGGGGATCGAATTGAGAAAATTGATCCGGTTATTGAAACTAAGGTGGCAGCCGATGCAGTTGTGAAAGCAACGCCAGATTATGTTGTCCAGGAGCCAGTTCAAATATTCACGCACCTTAAAATTGATCTGGAACCTAATTCCCCACTTGCTGGCGAACATGCCTACAACGTCTTTGAGCCAAAATATATCACAGTCTCTAGACGGACAAGCCGTTTTGTTGCCTGTGATGATTATCGAGTCACTTCGCTTACAAGTGAAAAGATTGATCTGAGGAAAAGGGGAACGGTTACGGTCAGGACAGAAGGAAATGATTCTGGTTCATTATATGTTTACCTTCTGGATGTGCCAATAGGTTCTAGTCATACCAAAGTAGGCCACATTTCCTCTGGGCTAGACTTGGCGGATGTGGCGGGAGTTGGCGACAAGATTGCAGTCGTAGTTGAACCGAAGAGACTAGACATACTGGGGAAAACTCATGATGAGGCTAGGGAACTTTTGGAGAAGCACGGAATCAAAATGAAAAGGAGCGGAGATTCCTCTGATACGGCACTCATTGCCCAACATAATCCTCAGAACACACTTGACATATACAAAAAAGGAGAAGTGGACTGCTTCGGAATCAGCCAGTCTCAACTGGTTATGGTTCGTTTCTTCTATGATAGCGCACCCAATAGCATCAGGTATTTCAAGCGGGTTACGGGCCTTGAGCTACGACGCTTTGGACTGCTTAAAGTCTATTTTTCAACTTCTAAAATGGATATGATCCTATTCAAGGGTGATGAGGCTCTGGCAAAGGGCTTGTTACCTGAAAATACTCCGACAGGAAGTGTCAACACAGGGGTAATTGGAGTTACGAATGCTGTTAAAAAATTCACAGGTATGATTGGAGTTCGCTTTACGACTAGTGATAGGTTTGGCCCAACTGCTGAAAGTTTTGAGGGCACTAACATAATCGGTGAGGTCATCGAGAATCTGGAGATGCTGAAGGGACTCAAGGATGGGAAAGAGGCATATGTCGTGGAGGGCCCGAAATGATAAAGACTTATGTTGTTGTGCTCTCTCCTGACTCCAACCTAACTCCTTCCATTCTCGCAGAAAAGGCAATGGCAATGGGAGGGATTGAGCTTAAGGAGACCTGTTATGGACTTCTGCTCGAGGGTGAGGAAGATGTAATGCAAAAGGCCCTTCCAGAACTTAGGGCAATGGATCCCAACAGGGTCTTTTTTAAGGTTAGGGGCTATCGAATCGGTGATGAGAGGATCTGCAGGGCAAAAAGGGGAGGGGGCCCCCGTCCAGGTTATCATATGCTTAGCACTGAAAGAGATGCACTAAAAAACATATCCAAAGCACTCGAATGCAAAGACTTCAAATTGAAACCAGATGAAGAAAAGAAGAAGATAAACCCTGAGGACCTGAAGAAGATTATCGAGACTGGGGGCAACGAGGATTAACATTTCCATTCAGAGCACGGATAAAGTAGGTGGAGACCAGTACAAGTACATTGTTGAAAGAAGCATTGAGGATCTTGGCCTGGGCGGTAGCATCGAAGAAATGAGAATTTACATTAAGCCAGAGGATCCAGTCTTCATAATAAGCCTCAGATATAGAGAGTATGTCGGCCGAAATACGATTGGCGAACTAGCCAGTGTGGAAGAGAGGGTAAGCGGCGTTAAGATTAGCCTTGACAGTGAAATTGATCTTGGAGACACGCTTAAGAGTCTTTGGGACATGTATGGCAGAGACAGAGTGGAGCAGGCTGGAAGAATGGATATCATGGTTACTGGAGTGGATCCAGAGGCACTCAAGAAAATCAAGATACGAGACAAGGCAATCGATGTTGGAGGAAAGATAAACGAACTGGCCACCAGAATTATTCCTGAAGGATTTAGAGTCAGAACGGTCATCAGAAGAAAAAACATGCTGACAATAATAGCAGCAGAGGATCCAATTCGAGATGAATGGAAGAAGGTTGCCGAAAAATTGGAGGCTGAGATCGCATGTTAAAGTATCTTCTGTTCGAGGGCGGCCTCTATCGGCATGAAATGATAATCGAGTATCTTGAAGATGTTGGAGGTTTTGTGGTACAAAAGAATGTTGCGGGTTTAGATCTAATAATGAATCTTGCAGTTCCGGAAGAAGAGTTGAGTGGGCTCCAACTGATTGTGCAGGAGTTGAAGGGAAAGCTCACCGTAGCCCCACTCATCGGTATAGAGGTGGCAGTGGTTGCACCAACGTTGTCAAGGCATCACCTTCCCCATCCCTCCTGCGATGTTGCTGAGAACTTAAGGAGACATGGCGCAAAGACTAACATTATTGGTTTGGCTAGAGGTGTAGGCCAGAAGATCGTCCATAGCTCGCCCAAAGAAAGGGAGCTGCTGGAGGAGCACGACATTGCAGTCTTCACTCTGGGTAATTTTGAGCACTGCCTTAGCAATTTCAAACCACTGCTATTCAAGGAATTGGCCATTCCAGTAATCGTGACAGGCGGACCTTTTCTAGAGGGTATTCCGGGTGCCCAAGGATATGTCGGTGGAATCGGCAGGTATCCTGAGAGGGCAAGAACAGGCGATATGATAGACAAGCTGAGATCCGTTTCGGAACTAGCTGGCAAAGTAGTGGACGAAAGGAGGAGGGAGCTGGATCTGGATCCCCTAGTGGTGGACCCAATTGTAGTCAAGGAGGAAGTTGAGAGGCAGATTCCAGAATCAAAAGAAGCACTGTCTCCAAATCCCGTGACACTAAAGATCGATGGCTTGAGAATAAAACTACCGTTTGACGATTATAGGGAAAGAGTAGCGGCGGTAGTGGTAGAAGGAAGGAAATTATCGGATGTAGCTACAATCAAGAAATCCCTAATGAGAAACTACATCCTTGTGAAGATGCTGCCGGAGTCAATGTTTCAGTAGGTGTTTTTATTGCTAAAAGTAAATTCGATTAAGAAGACTTATCGTGATACAAATATTAATGCACTAGACGGCGTTTCATTTTCGGTTGAAGAGGGTGAAATAGTTGGCATTTTGGGCGAGAGCGGATCAGGCAAGAGCACACTCCTCCGAATCCTCAGA
Organism: Candidatus Methanomethylicus sp.; assembly: GCA_028683025.1. GTDB lineage: Archaea > Thermoproteota > Methanomethylicia > Methanomethylicales > Methanomethylicaceae > Methanomethylicus. The sequence continues at coordinate 3,246 of JAJRAB010000033.1, forward strand.
GGAATTGAGGAATTTGATGAGGGGACCATCTGCTTTGACGGCCTGGAGATTAAACCAGATTCGCCTAAGGATGATTTCCTCAGTCTCCAGAAGAAGACTGCCATACAATTGCAGAGAACATTCGGCCTTTGGCCCGATTCCCCAGTGGAAAATGTGATTCGAGCTCTTGTTTACTGTGACAGGGGAGAAGAAGTCATACCTGATAATGAGGGCGAGTATAAGGAGTATCGGGCAAGAGCAGTAGAAATATTGAAAATAGTGGGGTTAGAAAAAAGGGCGGATATGTGGACCCAGGTCCTTGCGGGCGGGGAGAAACAAAGGCTAATCGTTGCCCGCCAGATTGCTAGAAATCCAAAACTCCTCCTGCTTGATGAGCCAGGCACGATGACCTGTCCAGCCACAAGAATGGATCTGATTAATGCACTTAAGAAGGCAAACAAAGAGACCGGCATTACCATAATTTTTGCATCACATAATCCCCAAACCCACAGGGATCTGACAAAAAGAACGCTGCTTCTAGAACGAGGTAAGATACAGGCTGATGGGAATACTGATGATATACTTCAAAAATTCCTTTCCAAGATTGAAGCACCTCTCGATAAGAAGACAGTGAAGGGCAACACCGTTCTAAAGATGGAAAATGTGAGTAAAATTTACAAGATGATTACCCTTGGAAAGGTCTTTGAGATGAGTGAGACGACCGTCCAATTTAGACGTGGGGAGATCGTAGGCATAGTGGGCCCATCAGGAGCAGGAAAAACCATTATATTGAGAATGTTAGCCGGTTTGGAACTGCCAGATAAGGGCGAGGTTGAGGTAATTTATGATAACGAATGGGTACGCCTCGGCAAGCTTGGCAGGAAAAGCCTTCGGGCAAGAACTCGCATTGGGATGCTGCACCAAGAATTTGACCTTCCCCATTGGGGAAAGGTTCTCGATTTATTCGCCGCCCAGATAGGGATAAAGGATCCAAAGATGATTGAGGATGCCCTTGCAAGGGCAAAGGCAACTGGAATAAAAGAGGAAGTGGTTGATGCCCTCCACCGTGTGGCTGAACTGCCAGAAGGAGAGATGGAAGCAAGGTTGAAAGATATCGGACTGAACAGAGAGACACTCCACGAACTCTTCAAGAGCAAAGATCCTGAGGAAGCAAAAGAGGTATCCATTGCTGCCCTAAGATCCATGGGGTTGAAACAGGGCATACTCGAAAGGCATGTTTACGAACTCTCAGGTGGTGAAAAGATTAGGGTTGCACTTGCTCTTGCCATAATAGCAAACCCAAGGGTACTTATACTTGATGAGCCATTTGGAGATCTGGATCCCATAACTCTTAGGATTGTAGCCAATTCACTCAAAAGGATTAAAGAACTGCTAAGGCCGGCGATTATACTCGTGAGCCACCAATTGGATCTGGTAGAAGAGGTTTCTGACAGGTGTATCCTTGAGCGCAATGGCAGGATAATCATGGATGGAAACCCCTCAGAAGTTATAAAATGTTTTATGGAGGAGGAACAAGACGAACTGTGAGGTTAGGTTCCTCCCTGAGGGAAAAAGGTCAACAGTTGAGGAAAATACAACTCTGATGGCTACGGCACTCCAAGCTGGAGTGGATTTAGCTAACATATGCAGCGGCAAGGGTTACTGCGGAAAATGCCTTGTCGAAGTAGTTGAAGGTGTTAGCAACCTTTCTCCTCCCACTGAATTAGAACTGAAACGGATTCAACCAGAAAAAATATCGAAGGGTTTTCGCCTTGCCTGCCAATCAAAGGTCAGAGGAAATGTGATCTTGAAAGTCCCTGACCAAAGCAGAGTTGGAAGGCAAAAGCTAGTAATTATGGGCAAAGAGCCACCTGTGGTAGTAAAATCCAATATAAGAAAGATATTCCTTGAGCTCCAACCTCCGACCCTTCTAAAGCCGATTGCAGATGATGAAAACCTCCTTTCTGCTTTGGCGCTCAAAGGGGATGAAAATCTAAGACTCAATTATACAACAGTGAAAAAAATTCCTAGAGTTCTTAGAGAAAGCGGATGGAAGGTCACTATGACCCTGCTGGGAGAAAATGATGTGATTGATATTCAGCCGGGCGATACCAGTAAAAATTCATTTGGTGTTGCCGTAGATGTGGGTACAACCAAACTGGCTGTCTTCATAGCGGATCTTACGGATGGCGGGTTGGTTTTTGCTGATGGCGTAATGAACCCTCAAATAAAGTTCGGCGAGGATGTCATTTCGCGAATAAACTATTCTACGCATGGTGAATACCAGTTAAGGGAGCTTCAGAATACTATCATCGAAGGAATAAATGAGCTCATTGACAAGGGGTTATCAGAGACAGGCATAAACAGAGATGAGCTCTATGAGCTGGTTTGCGTAGGAAATACGGCCATGCATCACCTGTTCATGGGGATAGATTGTAAAAATCTTGGACTTTCGCCATATCCAGCCAGCATGGGTAAAGCATATGATTTGACAGCTCACGAAATGGGCTTGGGGATAAATCCATCAGGCAATGTCCACACCCTTCCAAATGTTGCGGGATTTGTAGGTGCTGATGCCATTGCCGATATACTTGCCTGCAGGCTCCATGAAAAAGAGAAGCTCTCCCTGCTAATGGATGTCGGAACTAATACTGAAGTAATGCTCGGTAATAAGGAAGGGATATGGTCTTGCTCAACGGCATCCGGTCCTGCTTTTGAAGGTGCCCACATCAGGCATGGCATGAGGGCTGCCAGTGGGGCAATTGAGAGGGTAAAGATCGTTCATCCACTTGACATTGAATGCAAAATTATTGATGATGAAAAGGCAAGAGGAATATGTGGTTCCGGGATAATTGATGCAATAGCAGAAATGTTGAAAAATGGAATCATGGATACATCCGGCAGAATTCTTGAAGGTCCCCGTGTCAGGGAAGGTAACAATGGCCGTGAATTCATTCTGGTAACACGAGAAGAGACCGCCTCTGGTCAGGAGGAAATTGTGGTCACCCAGGATGATATTAGAGAGATCCAAAAAGCAAAGGCTGCTATGTATGCAGGTTATATGACATTGATGAAAAAGAGCAATTCTACTCAGAAGAGCTTGTCAGAAATTATCATTGCAGGCGCTTTTGGCACTTACATTGATCCTGAGAGCGCCAGAATAATTGGCATGATACCTGAGATGCCATTAGAACGGATATCATTCACAGGCAACACTGCAGGATCAGGTGCCAGAATATGTCTGAAGTCAATCGAGTGTAGAAAAGAGGCTCAGGCAATTGCATCAAAGATAAGATATGTGGAGCTTGCTGCCGAGCAGGTATTTCTTGAGGAGTACATTAATGCAATGTATATGCCGAACAGCAAGCTGGAAGACTTTCCAGAGACAGTAAATATTATCAAAGCACCTAAAGTGGTGAAGAGATATGTCAAAAGATGAAGAAAATAATTCAATAGAAAATAAAATAAAAACCATAAAGGGCATACTAAAAATCGTAAGCCTGAGCGAAGAAGAGAAAGCGGAGGTATTAAAACTTGAGGGTGAAGCCGAATGCCATGTAATGATGGGGCTTTGCCAAGGAATTAATATCGGCATAAGAGAGGCAGTTAGAAAAAAATGGGTTTACGCCTGCCTTACAGATAATACAATGGAGTGGCCAAAGTGTCCCTACATAAAGATCTATGCTGGTGATGCAATTATTGGCGAACAAGTTGTCGATCCTGCAATGGCAGAAGAGTTGAAAAAACAGGGCAACATATTCGCAGGTGAAATTGTGTTTTATAGGGATAAATTCGATCTTTTAAGGGAAAGGAAGGATGACATGAGAGTCCACATACTGCCTCTGGAAATGCCAGATATCCTAGGGAAGGGCGCAGTAGTGGGAAGTCCTTCTCCACCGGGGGATAGTTTCCTAAAGCAAAAGATGATGGGCGACCTTCAAGATTCCCGACTGGGTACAATCGTAATCGGTATTGATTAAGGATTCATATATGCCGTCCGAAATGTAATAAACATTTTTTTTTAATTTCTGCCTCATTAGAATATAGGCAGCAATGAACATTAATTGCCACATTCGAACAACATAATGGGGGTAAGACAGTGTGGAAAGAGATAGTAAGCTTCTTTGATGGGTCACCTGCAAAACTAAAAGTAGCTAGATTGATGGTTGAATTGGGGTTCAGCATAAATGCAGATGGGAAAATTATTTGTGGCCAAGTTGAAATCACTGATTCGGGGTTGGCAAGGGCAGCGGGGACTGATCGGAGGGTTGTAAGGGACACCATAAAGGACATAATGAGTGATCCACGGATGAGGACCATTTTTCTTGGTCTTAAACCAGCAGGGAGTTTCCTAAAAGACATAGCTCCAACACTTGGTTATGGTGTTGTAGAAATCAGAGCGCGGCCTGAGGCGGTTGGAGTAATAGCCAAGGCGACTTCATATATATCTGAGGCAGGTGTTGGGATCAGACAAATCCTAGCTGAGGATCCAGATCTAAATCCTGATCCAAAGCTGCTAATAATTACGGAAAGGCAAGTACCTGGCGAAGTTGTAACTAATCTATTGAAAATTCCCACAGTTACAAAGGTTGCCCTCAGCTAAGATAAACGCTGTTGGGAAAAGAGTAATAAAAAAATGGAATAGGGGTATCTTCAGCGTTTATTTAGAAGGCTTGCTAGATACCTTAATTTCAATTGTAGAGACGTTCCTTGGTGGTTCGCCAAGTACCACGGTACCAATAGTTACATTATCAACTACTGCATTGCCGTGGAGTAGCCTATTGATTACAACCTGTGCAACATCGACAGCACTTGATATTGCTGCGCCCCTTGCCTTGATTG
>JAJRAB010000005.1 GCA_028683025.1 Candidatus Methanomethylicus sp.
GAAACCGGTTATTTTATGGACATCCTCAGCAGTTTCGCCAAAATGTTTGAGGATCAAGTAGGAGTTCGTTATTATCATATTGTATCCGAATTTTTCTTTGAGCTCTGATGGAGGAATGCTATTCTTGACTGGATTAACCACAGGCATCAGGCAGGGAGTTTCAATGTCCCCTCGCCTTGTGTGAAGAATTCCAATCCTTCCAGCAAGATCTCTATCTCTGACCTCAAAGCTCATTAAAAAACCTCATAAAAGAAAATAAAAAATAAAGGGCTCAAGCGCCCCTTTGCTCAAGGACATAGGTATCATATACTTTCTTTACTCTCTCAACCATTGGACCTGTGCCCTCAACGCCATCTACTGTTACCCTAATCCTATCCATCACTGTTACGAATCCTGCATCTTCATAATACTTTACCATATTGGGGAACATTTTTTGTAGACGATCGGATAAGCCCTTCATATCAAACGGTTTTTCCTTAAGAAGGATCTCTGATATCGCATCGCCTCTGATTATGGCTCTTGAATATTTTTCCTTATTTATGGATGCATCTTCTAGGCAAAGGCTCAATGTTGACGGCTCAAATCCAATTAATTTGCCATCGTAGGAAGTTCCTCTAATAGTGACGACTTTTACATTTTTGTCAATGAAACCATTTAATTCACCAATAAACCTTCTTCCACCTGTGGTTACACTCATCTATTCACACCTGCAACACATTTAATAAATAACTCAATTATTTTACCCTTTTCTTAATCCGATTATCTGGGCGTCAATGCAGAACAATTCTGGAAAAATATCATGAATATATTCGTTTGGCAGTCTTACCACACCCCTGAGTTTGCTATACTGGAACAAAAGTGTGACCTAGAAAAGAATGATCCTTTGCTTAATACTATCTTCTTTCTCGATAACTGTTTTATGCTTTCAGATTGGAGTTGCCTTCCGGTATGATTAATTAAAAATCAGTTTTGGTGGTAAAGAATGGCCTTGTTTTGTGAAGAATGCAAAGGTGCTGTTGCATTGACGGTTAATGGTGAACAGGTCTGCACATATTGTGGCTTGGTTTAAATGAATGTTTTTGAAGCCGCGATGCCAATAATTGTCAATAAACAAAGGCTTGGAAGCCTTATGTCCAAAAGGAGTAATAAGTTAGGATATCATTCTGAAAAGCATCTGTCCTCAAAACATCATAAATATGCAAGGCTTAAGCAGCTGCAGGATTCGATTTTCAGTGGTTCTTGTCTTGATTTTTTTAAACTGCATCGGGATTTAATTTCCATTGCCAATTTTCTTATGTTACCTGCTGATATTACAGAATTGGCTGTTAAGAGCTTTGATGAAGTTATTTCAAAAGTCAAGAATCCTTATAACAGCTATGCACTTCTGATGGCTGTTTGCCTTATTGCCGCATCACGAAGTGCTGGAGAAAGATCACCGGTAAGGTTGAGGGAAGTAGCCGATGCTTTTAGTTCAAGAGGTCAGCGCATTTCAGTAAAGGTGCTTGCAAAAACTCTCTGCTACGCATCGAATATTATCCAGCTGGATAAAAAATTTAGGCAATCCGAAGATTATGTCACAAAAGTGATGGAAAAGCTGAGGTCCCTTCCTTATGTTACAGTCAGAATACAAGCGAATGGAATAGATCAAGAACAGTATTTTTCTGAAATACAGAAGATATCGCGAGAATTGCTATCGGAGATACCGCCTCCAAGACGTTCTGGTAAAAATCCATTCCTTCTTGCAGCTTCGGCAGTGTATAAGGCGAGCGTAATTATTTCAAACCGATTCAATTCCCCTCAAATATTTACCAAAGTTCAATTCTCAAAAGACGTCGGAATAGCTGAATATACCCTGAGAAGTCATATCTCAACGGTTTTTGACAAGGTCAAAATGTTGGATAAAACTGCTGTTATAGCTTTCGCTCAGCTAAAAGGTAATGCCAATGCGGTAATTATCGTAACGAGTAACCCAAATCTCCTCCAGTTGAATCACCAAAACGCATGAAAAAAAGAAATCTTCGCTACCGTTTGAACCAATCACTTTCATTAGGCAGTTATCAACAGCCTGTCCATGATTTGGCTCCAGAGCAGGGCCCTCAATCATTACATTTATTCTGAGGCCTGGTTTCCCTTCCTGTATCTGGGAAACAATCCCGTCTCTCCAGGTCGACAGATATTGATTTATTGTCCCGGTTGCATTTTCTTGATAAAGACTGCTATTTCCAAAAAAATTTTTTGTAATTTTATCCTGAAGCTAGTCTATGACTATGCAGTCGACAGGAGGGAATTGAGCACGCTTCGCCACGTGCTGTTCATCGAGGAATCCCAGAATATTCTGCCCCCCAGAAAACCAGAGATGCCGCGCCCAATTGGGGAGCGCATACTTGGAGAGCTTCGCAAATTTGGAGAAGGTGTAGTTGTCGTATCCCAGTTCCCTTCCTCTGTATCCCAGGAAGTTGTGAAAAATACCTCAGTAAGGATAATCCATGCAATCCGATCAGGTGATGATTTGAAAGCAATTGCCGACTCCACAACAATGAATGGAAGACAGGTGAATTCCCTCGCATCACTGGCCATAGGAGAGTCTGTAGTAAATCTACCCCACAAATCGTCCAATATTTTTGTTCGGGTTACTCCTGATCCATTGCTGTGCTTGCCTATGCCTAATGAAGCAGTTGCTGAAGTTTGCCTTCCGCCTCAAGCTTGACCATCCAGTTGATGCTGCCTGGAGGCATCCCGTTCTTTCCATCAATTATATCCCGAAGCACGTTGACTAGGGTATTTGCCTCCAACTCCGTTGTATCCGCTTCAACAACCCTTTCTTCTCCAAAGGCCTCAATGGCACTGATCAGGCAAGAATCCACGAGCTCTGCCTCAACATTCTCTTTGATCTTTTCCTCAGAATAGCCTCTTTGTCTCAGCCGCTCTTGAAGCACGATTGGATTAGTCCTCAACACAATTGCCTTTTTAACAAACATCTCGGGGACGAGGTCAGCGAAATGCCCCTCAATTAGGAAACCAGTTGCACCATCAGTAAGGATCTTCCGCAGAGCGGCTCTGATCCTTCGGGGATTTATTACCCATGAATCCCTCTCTTCGTCTTTCTCTGACACGCCGATCTCTTTTGCAAGCCGATTGAGCTCAATTAGCTTAAAGCCATATTGATCTGCCATCAACTTTGATGCAGTTGTCTTTCCGACCCCTGGTGTCCCAGTAATAACAATTGAATTTCTCTCCTGCATAGCTTCCCCTAAGCATTAAAACGCATTACATTGATAAATAATTTTAGATTTAAACAATTCTTTTTTGAAATCATTAGCATTATGCTGCTATTAATTGAAAACAGGAGAAATAAAAAAAAAGAAATAAAAAAAGAATTGGGAGTTGATTGTGTTTAGTCTTCTCCCATTCCCATGCCAGGTTGCTGTGGCATTTTTGGACCAGCGCCACCAGCTGTTTTGGCAGAGGCAATTACATCATCAATCCTTAGGATCATTGATGTTGCCTCAGTTGCAGACTTTATTGCTTGCATCTTTACTGCCAAAGGCTCGATAACGCCTGCATTTAGCATGTTGCTGGTCTTGCCTTCGAGGACATTCACACCAGCCCAGATCTCGCCCTTATCATGTAGCGATCTCAATTCCACAAGGATGTCGATTGGATCAAGCCCGCCATTCTCAGCCAAAGTCCTTGGTATCGACTCTAGGCTATCTGCATAGGCCTCAATTGCCAGTTGCTCCCTGCCACCTACACTCGAAGCGTATTCCCTCAATGTCCTAGCCGACTCCAACTCTGGAGCGCCGCCTCCGGCAACGATCCTTCCATCCTCAATGACATCGGCTACGACGCAAAGTGCATCGTGGAGGGTTCGTTCTGCCTCATCAATGACGCGCATTAGGCCGCCTCTGATTAGGACGCTGACTGCCTTTGGATGTTTGCAGCCTTCGACAAAAGTAAGCTTGTCCTCGCCGAACTTCTTCTCCTCAACATTCTTTGCCTCTCCCAGATCTGCTAAAGTCAGATCATCAAGATTGGTAATTATGCGACCAGTAGTTGCCCTAGCAACCTTCTCCATGTCTGATTTCTTTACCCGCCTGAGAGCGATTATTCCATCCTTTGCCAAGAAGTGCTGGGCAACATCGTCGATGCCTTTCTGGCATAGCACGACATTTGCACCAGAAGCCTTCACCTTAGCAACCATGTCCTTTATGAGCTTCTCTTCCTCATCCAGGAAGTTCTTCATTTGGCTGGGATCTGTTATCCTGATCTCTGCATCAAACTCAGTCTTTTCAATTTCAAGCGGTGCGTCAAGGAGCGCAATTTTTGCATTGGCTATCTTTTTGGGCATTCCTGGGTGGACAACTTCCTTATCAACAATTATACCATAGACTAATTGGCTATCTGTTGTGCTTCCTCCCTGCTTCTTGACAATCTGAATGTAATCAATGTCAGCAACATACTTGTCGCCCCTCTTTTCAGCTACTGCCTTTACTGCATTGACCGCAATCTCGCCAAAGAAATCTTGGATTCCTGATGAAGCTTTGCTGTTCATTGCCGTGAATGCAATCTTCCTCAGATTCTTGTCATCTTCAATTGTGACTGGTATTGCAATCTTGGTAAGAAGCTCAATTGCCTTCTCGGTAGCCTTTTTGTAACCCTGAACAATCATTGTTGGGTGTATGTTCTTATCGATCAGCTCTTCAGCTCGCTTCAAAAGCTCTCCTGCCAAAATGACTGATGAAGTTGTTCCATCTCCAACCTCTTCGTCTTGGGTCTTGGAAACTTCAACCATGATCTTAGCGGCTGGGTGCTGAATCTCGATCTCACCTAAAATCGTAGCACCGTCATTTGTAACAGTGACGTCACCCAAGGTATCCACAAGCATTTTATCCATGCCTTTCGGACCCAATGTGGTTCTTACAGCTTCGGCAACCGCCCTAGCTGCCATCATGTTGATTTTTTGTGCATCTTTGCCTTGCGTTCGTTGTGTTCCTTCCTTAAGGATTAAGACTGGCACTCCACCTAGATTAGCGTTTGACATGAAATTCACCTCAAACAAATTGCAATCTGAAAGACTTTTACACTTCTATATATTTATTTCTGTATAGCCGCCGGGTCTTAAAACCTAACCGAATAGCGATAAAAAAAAGGGTTAGACGCCAAGCTTTGTGAGTGCTATCAGTTTTCGGCTGGCCATTTTCACATCTTCAGCATTGACCGTCTTTCTTCCAGCATGTTTCGCTAGTGCGATCGACTCTCTTGAAATATCTAGTGCCAAAGATTCAATTACTTCCCTAAGGGCTTCGGCACCCTCTTCGCTCACCCTTTCTGCTCCAGCCTTTCTCATTATCCTGTCGATTGGTGATATGGCAATATCTGTCATGGTAACCGCTGTTCAAAATTAGGGTGTCCTTGGTATAAAATCTTTTTTTATAGGACGCGTGAGCCCGTGATATTTGGGCTACAATTGGGAATTCAAATCCCCCAATGGAATTTTTGCCCAAATCATACGCAACTTTTAAATTTTGGTGTATGTATCGGGTGATTGTTTGTGGTGAACGTTTTGGGAAAAGTGCGAATCGGCAAAGTCAAGGGCGTCTCGAAAGACCTCGTCAATAAGTACGGTAATAATTTCTCAACTGAATTTGATGCTAATAAAAAGCTTGTTTATCAGTATTCGGATATAACCAGCAAACACTTGAATAACCGGGTAGCTGGTTACATTACGCGCCTTAAAGTCAATGAAAAGAAGAGGGCAGAGGTTGAGGCAGCAGAAGAGGCTGAGAATGCCGCTGCAGAAACTGGCACTGTCGAGATACCCGAAGAAGCAAGGGCAGAACTGGAAGTTGCTTCTGGGGAAGAACAAGTCGAAGAGGTTGAAGCAGTCGAGAAAGATGCAGCTGCAACTGAAGCTGCTGAGGAAGATGCCAAGACTGAAATCACTCCAGAAGAAACCAAGGTTGAAGAAGGTTCGGAAGAAAAGAAGCCTTAATATTCAAGGCTCTTTTTCCATTTCATTTTTCCATTTCCTACGTATGCCATTCGAGCTGTACGTATAATAGATTCTTTTTATAGCGCTTTCTTCAAATGGTTGATCGGAATGAAGTGGTAAATTGATTTGCTGAGGTAACAATGAAGATTAGCACCTCCACTGACCATCTTTGTAATATGCTATGAGAGCGGCTTGCTATGCCAAAATCCTGTTATCCCCCAAAGATCTCTGTAATTTCCCTTGACATTATCAAACCCCATGAGGAATATGACGACAGGATACTCGATGAAATTCAAGACTCTTTTTCCTTGGGGGGAGTTGTTAGAGATCCCATACTCGTGGACTCTTCGAGCTATATGATACTCGATGGGACCCACCGTTATTGGGCGCTCAAAAAGCTCGGCTGCCAGTCCATTCCTGTAGCTCTTTACAGTTATATGTCCGATTCAGTCAAGATTGGCTGTTGGTATAGGTGCCTTGAAATCTGTGATCTTAAAATTTACAGGAAAGGAAACCATTCAAAGCTAGAGTCTTCAGAGAATGCTTTAGCAGCAGTCAAAAACAGACAAGCCAACGTCTCGGTAATTTGCAAGGACTCTGCTCGGGTATACACTTCAAATGGCTTTGACATACAAAAGGCCTACTCAATGCTCTCCGACTTGGAAAAGGATTATAAAAATCGGGGGCATCGGGTTACCTTTGCTACGGAGTCAGATTCAGTCGCTATGCTCAGGTCTGGGCTTACTGGTGCAATCCTTGCACCGCCTCCCATCTGGAAGGAGGAGGCAATTCATGCAGCACAGTCTGGTGAACTTTTTCCCATAAAGTCGACACGCCATATCCTTCCCTCTCGCCCGATGGGGATCAATGTCCCTATTGCTTGGCTCCGATTGGCTCCTGCCGAAGCTAATGAAAACCTCAAGCAAAAATTAGCAAAGGCATCCTTTAGCATGATCCCCCGCGGCTCTATGATCCGGGGCAGGCGGTATGAAGAGGAAGTTTATATTTACGAACACCCCAACCCATGAAAGGGATCTCTTTGGCACTTACCATCCGCGTAAAATATCTGGCTGTCTTAAGGGGGTTAGCCAAAACGCCAGAGAGAAATTTGAGTTTGGATGGAAACTCTCTAAGTGACCTGCTGATTGCCCTAAGGAATACTGAAGAAGATGCCCTAAAACTGCGTTTCTTTAGCCAAGATGGTACTGTAAGGCCTGACGTGCTTGTATTCATAAATGACGTTGAATCCTCGCTCTTGGGAGGTACAAAGGCAGCGCTTAAAGATGGCGATGAAATTACATTCCTTCCGTCTGTACACGGTGGCTAGGAGAAATCTCCATGAATATATTAACAGTGACATGGGACGACGTTCAATCATCTCTTCTAACCCTAGCAGACAAGATAACTGCGAGCGGTTTTACCCCAGATATGATTGTAGGAGTAGCTAGAGGCGGATGGGTTGTGGCAAGGATCCTCTCCGATCTGCTTGATGTCAGTGACCTAGCCTCAGTCAAGATATCTTTTTACAAAGGACTTTATGACAAATCACGTATGCCGGTCATAGTCCAACCGGTTTCAGAATCACCAAAAGGAAAGCGGGTGCTGGTTGTGGATGACGTAGCAGACAGCGGAGAGAGTCTTCTTCTTGCCAAGAGCCATATCATTGAAAATGGGGCAAGGGATCTCAGGACAGCTACGCTACATCTTAAACCCTGGTCAAAGATAGTGCCTGATTACTACATAGGCAACACCGAAAGCTGGATCCTTTACCCATGGGAGCTAAGGGAGACTCTCGGGCACCTGATCAGGATTTGGGCTAAAGAAACCCATGATCAGGAGGTCCTCAAGAGCAGGCTATTGTCAGCTGGAATCCCTGCCTCAATCATCGAAAGATACCTTTCCCCCACTGAAAATGAGAGCAAGGAATGACCATGATATTCGAGCTTCCCAGAGGCGAAGGGGACTTCCGCCATATGATGGTTGCTGGCCTGCTGCCAAAGGCTAAATGCAGTGCCAGATATTTCTTGAACGAAGCTGGAAAAATTGCCTCTGTGAGTGCCCAGGTCATTGATGCTCGGTTTGTGGCCGGCTTGGATCACCTGATTACCGCAGGCATGCTCGCTGCTAGAACCTGGAATACAAGCGATAACATATCCCGCTCGCCTGCAACTGAGATCCTCCTTTATGCTTCTGGAGAGAGGCAGATCAAGGAAGCCATTAGCCAGTTGGGCGTGACTGAATCCAGCTTTGGTTGGGTTGTCTTTGCAGTATCAAGCTCGGAGAGCAGGCTTCTGGAGCTTCAAAAAATGCTGGCAGATTTTGGCTCTGAAGATGATGGCTTGATTGATCTTTCAGATCTGAAGGAAAAGGGATTAATGGAAAAATTTGCCATAAGTCCAGAAGACCTTGAGCTTGTCCTTAAGCTAACTCCCTCGCGAATTGAAAGCCTGAGATCGTTGGTTCTTGAAAAAGTTTCACTTTCGGAACTGTCACGCTGAACGGGATTGAGGTTATTTTGGCGGTTCTGGTTCTTCCCGTTCTGATTGCATAGCTTTTTCCTGCATCTTTGTGACAGAGATTATGTCCTCGTCGGTGAGGAGGGAAATGCCAGCCCTGTCATCAATGATTTCGATTTGTATAATCCAGGCGGGGCTATCCAAATTTACTCGCCTTTTTACTGTCGATGCGGCTTCTTTGATAATATCCGCGGAGCTCATTTCCGATCCGCGCTTATTTACAGAGATCCTGAAGCTTTCTTTGTCGGGAATGGCAGCAGCCAAGCTCCCAACCGCATCTTTTATGACAGAGGTTTCTGCGGCCACCGTAACCTGGACCGGAGTGATCTTCAGGATAAACCTGAGATCCCAGGGATCGTATTCAATCAACGGCCTCAGGCTCCTGCACAGCTCAATTGGATCACCTTCAGAAAAAGCAAGGATGAGCCCAGGAAATCTTGTCCTTTTCATATGGACTGGGGGTCCTTTTGCATCAATTACAAGCCTATTCATTTCCCTGACGCAGTTCCTTTCGTTACCCCTCTGGGTAGTGATGACCAGGTTAAAATTCTGCATCCTTTTCACCTTTTTTATTCAAAACCAGCTTGGATTCAATCAAATCAGCGCCTATGGCACCAACCCTTATAATCCTAACTGAACCTAGGCGAGAGCCTTTTACTCTGCCGCTATCCTCCATTGAATCCAGCTCAACAACTGTGGAAGGCACTCCCAGTTTTGTCTTTCCGCCATCCACAATAAGATCGACAGCCTCTTCCACTTCTCTTGCCAGCTCATCGACAGAAGTTGCAGGCGGCTGACCTGTTATATTGGCGCTTGTTCCGATTAATCCACCACCGCTGGCCTCGATTATTTTCAACGCTACCGCATGGTCAGGCATGCGGATACCCAGCTTGTTGGAACCCATAGTAAGCTTATCTGGAATCAAGGGTTTTGCCCTCAGGATGATGGTAAGGCCGCCAGGCCAAAAAGCTTTCATCAATTTTTTTGCTCTTTCATCCACATCGACGAATTTCTGGGCCATTTCAATGCTCGAAACTAGAACAGGCATGGGCTTTTTTTCACGCCTTTTAATAGCGAGAACTCTTTGCACTGTCGATGGATTGAGCGGATCGCCGCCTATGCCGTAGAGGGTATCCGTTGGGAAGACTATCACTCCCCCATTCCTCACAACCTCACCAACCCGTCGTATCTTCTCCGGATCTGCCTCCTCAAGCCTAATTATTGATCCCAATTTTCTCAACTTTCTCCTGTAAACACTCGAACAGAAGACTTAAATATTGCAACCCCACCAAACTGGTTTTGCTCTTCGGGGGACAAATTGATGTTCTATATGGAAGGCCAAGAAGATACTGAGGAAGATTGGACAGAAGAAGACAAAGACGATGATGAATGGCCAGATGAAGAAGATGAAGAATGGCCTGACGAAGACGAAGATGATGAATTTGAAGATGAAGAGGAATGGTAAATCCTCTTCTTACATTTTATTGTTTGGGGGTCATTAGTTGGAATTCTGTCCGAAATGCGGCAAATTGCTGATACCTGAAAAAAAAGACGATAAGATAACACTCATATGCAAATCATGCGGCTATGAAAAGCCTGCCAGCGAGGCCAAGGGCTATAAAATTGTCCAGCCCGTCGACGAAACCAAGCGGAGAAAGACGCTTGTGGTCGAGGGGAAGGAAGTCAAAGGCGGCAAGAGGAAGGAAGAGGAGCACGAACTCATCAAGGACAACTATGAAGTTTTCAATGATACGGGCTCAGAAGAAGGCGAAGATGAGGAATCCTCAGAGGAAAATGATTTCGAGTAACCAGTGTCCGCCGGGTGATGTAATTGGTGCGTGTAGTAGTCCTCGATGCCGACTTTTGCAAACCCGGTGAATGCAGCAAGGAATGCATACGGTTCTGCCCCATAGTCAGGACCGGCGCTGATGCGATTCATTATGAACCTGGCATGGAGCGCCCTGTGGTGGCTGAAAACCTCTGCACAGGATGTGGCATCTGTGTTAAAAAATGCCCATTCAAGTCACTCAAGGTAGTTAACCTCCCCGATGAGCTCGAGGAGATCTGCGTCCATCGCTACGGTCCTAATACTTTCAAACTCTACAGGCTGCCGATACCCAAGCCTGGATTTGTTGTCGGTCTTTTGGGGGCAAACGGCGCTGGCAAATCCACTTCGCTGAAGATACTTGGCGGTGAAATGATGCCGAACTTGGGATTCTATGACTGCCCTCCAGATTGGAAATCCATTTTCAAGTTCTTCAGGGGTTCGGAGCTTCAGGAATATTTCAAAAAGCTTTCTGAGAAGAAGCTAAAGATTGTGACAAAACCTCAGTATATCGACGAGGCACCAAAGAAAATTACAGGGACCGTTGGCAAGATCCTCGCCCGCATTGACGAGCGGAAGGCCTTGGCTGAGATATCCTCCTTTCTATCCCTAAAAGCCATCTGGGACAAGGACATACATGCGCTGAGCGGCGGAGAACTCCAGAGGATGGCCATAGCCGCCGTTGCCCTTAGGGATGCTGATGTCTATGTCTTCGACGAGCCCTCCAGCTACCTGGACGTTTATCAGAGGATGGAGATGGCGAAGCTGGTTCAGGACCTGGCAAAGAAATCCAAGTATGTTATGGTTGCAGAACATGACCTTGCAGTTCTCGATTACATCTCCGAGCACATTTGCCTCTTCTATGGAAAACCAGGCGTCTACGGTATAGTCTCACAGCCGCATGGCGTGCGCGTGGGAATCAACATTTACCTCAATGGCTATATCCCTGATGAAAATGTCAGGTTCAGGGACTATGCCATAAAGTTCCATCTCTCGCCTACACCGAGCGAATGGAGATCCGAGGACATCATGCTCCAATGGCAGGAATTTAAAATGCAGCTGGGTGACTTCTACCTAGATTCCAAGGCTGGGGAGATCCACAGAGGCCAGGTTATAGGCATAGTTGGGGCCAACGGTACTGGTAAAACAACCTTTGTGAAAGTGATTGCAGGCATTATGCCCCCAACAGAGGGCCATATCCCAGATATGACCATGAGCATAAGCTACAAACCCCAGTATATTGTTCCGAATACTACAAAGTCCGTGAGGGAAGTCCTCAATTCAATCAATCCAGGGCTCATGGGAGATCAATGGTTCCTGGACGAGATCTACAACCCTCTGGATCTAGCACCGCTCCTCGATCGTGCTACCGACTCGCTGAGCGGCGGTGAGCTCCAGCGCATAGCCGTGTCAACCTGTTTGGCCAGAGAGGCGAAGATCTACCTCCTGGATGAGCCAACCGCCCATCTTGATGTTGAACACAGGCTCGCCATTGCCAAAGCCATTAGGCGTGTCGTGGAGAAACGGGGTTCAGCAGCCTTTGTTGTTGAGCACGACATAGTCGCCAACGATCTTCTGGCTGACAGCGTAATGGTTTTTTCAGGAAACCCCGGGAAATTCGGCACCGCAAACCCACCCGCCGATCTGAGAAGTGGGATGAACAACTTCCTAAAGGGGGTAGGCATAACCTTCAGGCGTGATCCGGATACAGGTAGACCCAGAGTGAATAAAAGAGACTCTTGGCTGGACCGCTATCAAAAAGAGATCGGCGAATTCTACTACACTGAGGCAACTGCTGACGACCGAAAATGAACGGAGATATTCTTATAAGCGTAGTGAAGTATTTTTTTTGAGTGGTTCTACATGTTAAGGTTAGCCTTGATGATGTCACTTTTAACAGGCATCCTGGTCATACTCGGCTATGCCGTTGGATGGCTATTCGGCTCACCCGAGTTGGTAACCCTAGGGGCGTTAATTTTGGCGGCTCTCTTCAACCTTATATCCTATCTGTACAGCGACAAGATTGTCCTGTCCATGACTCATGCTAAATATATTGATGAGAGCTCCGAGCCAGTCCTTCATAGGATAGTGTCCCAACTCGCCCAAAGCGCAGGTATACCAAAGCCCAAGGTTGCAATCATCAATTCGCCAACTCCCAATGCCTTTGCCACCGGCAGGGGGCCTAGTCGATCTGTGGTAGCCGTTACCACCGGGCTCATGAACATGATCAACGAGAATGAACTGGAAGGGGTCCTGAGCCATGAAATATCCCACGTGAAGCACAACGATATATTGGTCGCTTCGGTGGCGGCAACTGTGGCTGGCGCCATAAGCTACCTTGCCCTTATCGGCAGGTTTGGCTACTATGGAACCAATGACCGAAACCGGGAGGCTGGAACCGTGGCGCTGCTGTTGAGCTTCCTTGCACCCCTAGCGGCATTTTTGGTGCAAGCTGCCATATCCCGAGGAAGAGAGTACGATGCGGACAAGGAAGGCGCCCTCCTAAGCAGAAAGCCGCTGGCCCTGGCTAGTGCACTGGAGAAGATCGAACGTGCGGTTCGGAACGGAGCAAGGCTTAACATCAACCCATCCACCAGCCCGCTGTGGATAGTGAATCCATTCCGGGGGGAGTCATTTGTCGAGATGTTCTCCACTCACCCAACGACATCAAAACGGATCGAACGCCTAAGATCCATAGCAATAAACATCGGCAGCATGCAATGACAGGTGGAAATATTTGTCAGCAGAAGAAAAAATGCCAGCCGCTGCGAAGCAATCCTCAGAGAAGCCAAAGAAAGGCTATATCTATCCCCACCGGCATTGCGCATTTTGCGGGAGGATAATCGAAGTTAAGGGCAGGGACTACTGCCTCAAATGCAAGCCCGAGTACCAGAAGGAACAGGGCAAGATCAACAGGTCAAAGAAATGGCAGAAATACCTGATGTACTACGTAATAGCGGTTGCTATTATATTTGGAGCCATAATAATTTACTCCTTAATCTGATCGGTTATGCGGGTCCGTGGCCTAGTCCGGATTAGGGTGTCGGCCTCCGGATGAAAAGGAGAGAGCCGATGGTCGAGGGTTCGAATCCCTCCGGACCCGCCACTCCTGTATCCTTTCATTTCTGGGTTTTGTAACCCAAAGCAGTTCATGTTTATATCTGTCCTGAAAGGCTTAGCCGTTGATGAACTTCAAGTAAGGAAAGGTTAAAAACAGTCCTATTTTCGACAACAGCATTAATTAGTACTTATATGCCCATGTTGTTCTAATAATGTTTTTATATAAAAATGCTTAAATTCATTCTCAATCTTCTGCTTGGGTTGGGCAAAAATTAAGGCTTTATTAGCTTTGGAAGATGGAACGGTGCTGAAGGGTAGCGGATTTGGCACTCCTGGTGAAGTTTCAGGTGAAGTAGTGTTCAATACAGGCATGGTCGGATATACCGAATCATTGACCGACCCGTCCTACCGGGGACAGATCCTGCTCCAGACCTATCCGCTCATTGGAAATTATGGAGTCCCATCTATGGCGCTGAAGGATGCCCATGGCTTGCCGCTCCATTTCGAGTCCGATCGGATACAGGTGCAGGGCTATGCCGTTTCAGAACTTGAAAGTATTCCCAGCCACTGGTCAAATGCCATGCCGCTGGAGTCCTGGCTTAGTGGAGAGCAGATACCTGGGATTGAGGGTCTAGACACCAGGGAACTGACTAAACGGCTGCGAATGAAAGGCACAATGCTTGGGATCCTTTCGGTTGGACCTGATAATAGCGGTATGGAGGAGCTGATATCCAAAG
>JAJRAB010000010.1 GCA_028683025.1 Candidatus Methanomethylicus sp.
GATGAGAAAATAACAGATTACTTCCTATTTGCAGTATATGATCCCTTGCCTTGGTCTCACAGAGTCATTGAAAAAACTGTAATAAACGGAACCTATTATTTTCTAACCAAAGGGGACGCTAACAGATTTCCGGATCAGAATCCAAATATTCCAAGTACGTGGGTCCCTGAATACAGGATAGTAGGAAAAGTTGTTTACTTTATACCATACTTGGGTTATCCTTTCCTATGGTTTAAGGACTATAGGATTGTTGCGGCAGTATTAATTCTGCTAATTGCCTTGCTGTTATTGCCTACTGGGAATAAAAAGAAGCAGCAACCACAGGTGGATTTTGCCCCAGGCCAAACAGATGAGCATAAACAAGAACCTGCAAAAGAGTAAGATCAGGTTTTCAAACAAAAACAGCCCATTCTTTAATAAAAAATGATATTCCATAAATAAAATAAGGCGTTTTTTCCATATAGTTTATAAAGCTCTTTTAAGGTTTTAGATTATAAATGATTTTTATGGAGTAAATATCTATGATCAAGCCCTCAGAAAAGATCGAAAATGTTGTTGCTTCGGTCACGATGCATCAGAGCATTGATCTGGATGCAATATCAGGTAATGTGCCAGGAGTAGAG
This sequence comes from Candidatus Methanomethylicus sp., assembly GCA_028683025.1. Classification (GTDB taxonomy): domain Archaea; phylum Thermoproteota; class Methanomethylicia; order Methanomethylicales; family Methanomethylicaceae; genus Methanomethylicus. Next base: position 624 of record JAJRAB010000010.1, read on the forward strand.
TATAATCCAGAACAGTTTCCAGGCCTTGTTTATCGCATTTCCAAACCGAGGACAGCGACTCTGATCTTCTCCTCTGGAAAAATGGTATGTACTGGGGCAAAATCTGAAAAGGAAGTCCACAATGCAGTGAAGAAAATCATAAAGAATCTAAAAGACAGAAATATAGTGATCATAGGTACGCCAGAAATATTGATTCAGAACATAGTTGCGTCAGCTAATCTAAATGCTGAAGTGAATCTTGAGAAAGCAGCATTCCTTTTGGATAACGTTATGTATGAACCAGAGCAGTTTCCTGGTTTGATTTATAGAATGGATAGCCCTAAAGTAGTTCTTCTTATCTTCTCATCAGGAAAAATGGTATGTACTGGTGCGAAACATGAGGATGAAGTAAAGATAGCGGTCGAGAAAATCTACCAAAAACTAAAGGATCTCGGAGTACTATACGAAGAATAATGAATGTTTAGAAGGTTAAAAAGTTAGCTTTAGTCAAGCTTGACAGCTGACTAAAGTTTTTCAGTTATTTTATCCTCGGCCACAACCCGCCTTATCAAAAGATTTTTCCTTCAGCATTAGCAAGGCATCTTTACAAGCTGTTACAGCGGGAGCTCCACCTGCTACTGCAACGCATCGAACTGCTTCAAGAATTTCATCTTCCGTAGCCCCCTTGTTATACGCACCCCTCATGGCAGACACGACACACTCCTTGCAGTGCCTCTGTGCACCCATGACCATTACCAAAAGCATTTTATATTTGGAAGGTAGGGCACTGTCATTTTGAATTGAAGAGTCGCAAAAATCATAAAATTCAGCCATCTTCGGATCCATAGTCGCTGCTACATGCATAATTTCAGGTGCAAAACCCATTTTCTTTACAAATTTTCCTGTAAGTTCCTTGGTCTCCTTGGACATTTTTCCACCATTCGATAATTTATGCTAAGCAGTTTAAATCTTTACGTATGTTTTGCCTTCGGGACAAAAATACCAAAAAGGAAGATGGAGAGTTAGAGCTTATATAAGATGGTCAATACAAACTATCTAATTTGATTTGGTGTTTTACCATGGAAGGAGTCTTTGTAAGCGATCTCATCCAGCCGATAAGGGAAAGATCAAAATTCGCTGATCGGGTCTATGTATTTGACACAACCTTGAGGGATGGTGAACAAACACCAGGAGTATGTTTTACTCTTGATGAGAAAATAGAGATAGCTAGGAAACTCGATCAGTTGGGCGTCGATGTAATAGAAGCTGGGTTTCCAGTAAATTCAGATGATGAAACAAACACCATTAAAATGATCAAAAATTTGGGGTTAAAATCCAAAATTTGCGGTTTAGCCAGGTGTGTCATTGGTGATGTTGATGCTTGCCTAAAGGCAAATGTGGATCGGGTTCATATTTTCATAGCAACTTCGGATATTCATCTCAAGTACAAGCTGAAGATGGACGAGGCTAAAGCTCTGGAACAGGCTATTGCAACTACTGATTATGTTAAAGCCCATGGCCTCGAATGCGAATTCTCCTGCGAGGATGCCACAAGGACACCAGTTGAGAGGCTGCTCAGATTTTACAAGAGTGTTGAACAGCATGGAGCAGATGTCCACAATGTACCTGATACAGTTGGGGTAATGGAGCCAGAAGCTATGTTTGGCTTGATAACGACTCTGAGGAGCAGTTTGAAGAAACCTATATCAATGCATTGCCATAATGATTTTGGGCTTGCAGTCGCCAATACTTTGGCAGGCATCAAAGCAGGCGCCGCCCAGATGCACGTAACAGTCAACGGGCTAGGAGAGAGGGCAGGAAATGCCAGCCTCGAACAGGCCGTTACGGCACTTATGACAATGTATCGCGTAAATACTGGCATAAAATTGAATCTCCTCACCGAGGCATCCAAGCTCGTGGAAAGATGCAGCATGATAAAACTGACTCCCAATTTCCCTATTGTGGGCGACAATTCGTTCGCCCATGAGGCAGGGATCCATGTCCATGGCGTATTAGCCAAAGCTGAAAGCTATGAACCATTAACTCCAGAAATGGTCGGCCAGAAGAGAAGGATTGTCATGGGCAAGCATACAGGCAAGCATGCGGTTGCAAACTTTGTTAGTGAGAAATACAACTTAACTGATGAGCAGATAAAGGCGGTTGGGGAGAAGATAAGGTGCCTGACCATTAATAAAAAGAAAATCACTGAGAACGACGTAACTGCATTGGTCGAAGGCGTATTGGGCAGCATAGCAGAGGCAGAAAAAGTTGTAAAGCTTGACGAGATTCTTGTTGTTACAGGAAACAAGATCACGCCTACCGCCTCGGTCCAATTGACCTTAAAGGATAGAAAAATGGTGGCAGCTGGCGTCGGCACTGGTCCAGTTGACGCTTTATCCCGAGCAATTCAATCTGCCCTGGGCGAGGAAATAAAGCTGCTCAATTACAGGCTTGAAGCAATTTCTGGTGGAACTGATTCACTTTGTACAGTCGAAGTAGTAGTCGAAGACAGAGAAGGAAATACGGCAATGGGCATGGCTGTCGGTGGAGATATAGTTATGGCTTCAGTGTTTGCACTTATGGAGAGCCTCAATAGAATTTATGGCAAGAGGATTGAAAAAAAGGGTAACTGACCTCCAAGCAGCTTAAGCCTATTTACCTTTTTTAAAATTTAATTTTTTAAAAAAAAAGGAAATATGAACTCATTTCTGGATTCACAGATTAGCACATCAAGTAAACATCTTTCCTATGATATTTTTCATATCATCATAACGATGCAGATCAGTAGCGGTAATACTCATTGGGACCGATTTTATAGCTGCCTCAAAATGCTTCATTTCAACTTTTTTGGGTTTCATTTCCTCTCTAAGTGCTGAAAGTGCTGCTTCGCGGCATATGGCTTCGATGTCAGCGCCAGTATATCCCTCAGTTTTGTCTGCGAGCGCCTCAAATTGAATCTCATTTGTAAGTGGTATCTTTTTAGTATGTACCTTGAAAATTTCAATTCTAGCTGCTCTCTCTGGGATAGGTATGTAAACATTCCTGTCGAACCTGCCGGGTCTCAATAATGCAACATCTATGATGTCGGGCCTATTTGTGGCGGCGATAACAACCACATTTTTCAGTGAAACCATGCCATCCATTTCTGAAAGCAATTGGTTGACAATCCTTTCCGTTACTCCAGAGTCACTTCGTCCCCCTCTATGAGGGGCAATTGAATCTATTTCGTCAAAGAATATTATGCAAGGAGCAGCCTGTCTTGCTTTTTTAAATATCTCTCTTATGGCTTTCTCAGACTCTCCAACCCATTTGCTAAGGACTTCGGGCCCTTTAACACTTATGAAGTTAGCTGAACTTTCAGTTGCAATAGCTTTGGCTAATAAGGTCTTCCCGGTGCCCGGCGGGCCATACAGGAGGATCCCCCGAGGAGAAGTGATACCCATTTGTTCGAATAATTCAGGTTGTTTTAGCGGCCATTCCACTGTTTCGCGAAGCTGGTTCTTGACGGTTTCAAGCCCACCTATGTCATTCCAATGAACTTCAGGCACTTCAACATACACCTCCCTCAATGCAGATGGGGTTATGTCTTTCATTGCTTCATAAAAATCGGATTTGCATACCTTTAGGGTATTTAGAGTTTTGGCAGGGATAACTTCTTCCTGGAGGTCCAATTTGGGCCGAAAGCGTCTAAGTGCACGCATTGCTGCCTCCCTGCTTAAGGATGCCAAATCGGCTCCGCTGAAGCCATGCGTTGATGCTGCTATTTCTTCCACATTCACATCATTGCTAAGGGGCATTCCGCGCACATGAACTTGCAGAATTTCAAATCGATCCTTCCGATCAGGCATTGAAATGGAAATTTCTCTATCGAAACGCCCTGGTCGCCTTAGAGCGGGGTCTATACTTTCGGGCCTATTTGTGGCAGCGATAACAATTACCTCTCCTCGAGCCTTGAGCCCATCCATTAAAGTCAGCAACTGGGAAACCACTCGTCGCTCAACCTCACCTAAAACGTCCTCTCTTTTTGGAGCGATTGAATCAATCTCATCAATAAAAATTATGCTGGGAGCGTTCTTTTCGGCTTGATCGAATAATTCTCTTATCTTGCCTTCTGATTCGCCATAATATTTACTCATAATTTCTGGCCCATTGATTGATATGAAATTAGCACCTGAATCATTTGCAACTGCCTTAGCCAGAAGCGTCTTGCCGCAGCCTGGAGGACCGAACAACAGTACTCCTTTGGGTGGTTCTATGCCGAGATGTCTAAAAAGTTCAGGATGCTTCATCGGGAGCTCGATCATTTCCCGGATCTTATCCTTTGCATCATCCAAGCCACCTATGTCTTCATACGAAATTCCAGGAGCATTCGCCTCAATTTCTCTTAGGGGTTCTTCATCGATTGTTATTTCAGTCTGGTCGGTTACGTAACCAGAAGAAAGGGGTTGAACGGAAGAAACCACGAGAGGCAAACCTTCTCCAAGTATCGAGATCAATATGGTGTCGCCCTTATTCAAGGGCTTGTCTACGATGAACTGCCTCACGTATTCGCCGAAATCTTCACTGAATCGCATCGGATTTGTAGGGGATAAGGTTAGTTTGGCGATAGGCTTGAGTTGAGTCTTGTAAATAATTACGGCGTCTCCAATAGGGATTTCAATATTGTGCCTAATGATCCCATCTATGCGAATTATGTCAAGCTCTTCATCTTCGCTATAGGAAGGCCATGCGATTGCAGGAGTGGAACGTTTCCCCTCAACAATAATGAAATCGCCTGGCCTAAGCCCAAGTGCTTCCATTGTTTTCCGATTAATCCTTGCCATCCCCCTACCTGCATCCCTTGACCTTGCCTGGGCTACTTTTAATTTAATTTTGATCTTATTGGGCATCTAAAACACCAGGCAACGATAGTGTAATGGAAAGATATATATTTTACTCCGATATATTCTATTTATGGTGGATGGGGATGGGTAGTGGAGGAAAGGGTAGCTTAGACGCTTTCGATGATCTTTCTATAGTTGTTAGAGAAATGGAAAGGCTTTACGAAGAAACTGATGAGAGTTATGGGCAGGAAAAGGGTAGAGGAACAATTCGAGAGCCACTAGTTGACATCGCAGAGTATAGCAATAGGATAAATATTATTGCAGAATTAAAGGGCGTTAATAAAGATAGCATAAGCCTAAGGGTGGCTAAGAATTCCTTGGAAATAAGCGCTGTTTTGAAGAAGCCGCAGCCAACTGCAGAGGGCGATTGGGGTCATAATTCCATAAGAATAAAGGTAAAACTGCCCTCTGAAGTAAAAGCCAATTTAATGTCGTATTCATTGCATAATGGAGTCATTGAGATTATTCTCCCAAAGGCCTGACGGCTAGATCAATGTTTTTTATTGTTCTTTAGTTTTTTTTGTGCAAGGATTATTTATTAGGCATTCAATAATATCACCTCTAGAGTTCGGAGAGGGAGATGCATTTGGAAAGCCTCAAGATTGTTTCGAAAGAAAGGACGGAAAGGCTTGCTTGGTTAGCTAAAATCGATCTGACAGAACAGGAAAAAGAAGAATTGACTGTCCAATTGAATAGGATACTCGAATCAGCAAGAGATCTTGAAAAGCTGGATCTAAAGGGCGTAGAGCCTACTTTTGGCGTAATTGAGATGACCAACAACCTTCGGGAAAATGAGGAAAAACCCTGCCTTAGCCAGAAGGATGCACTAGCCAATGCCTCAAAGACCAAAGATGGGTATTTTGTAGCGCCCAGAATAGTTTAAGGCGATGGCGAAAATGAAAAATCCAATCGAATTAACACTTTTTGAACTGGTTGAAGAAATAAAAAGCGGAAATCTAGACAAAGATGAAGTATTTTTCGCCTATAAAAAGCAAATTAACGATTATGATGAGGTCTATAGAGCATACATATCATTATGTGAAAAACCAGAGAAAATTAATGAGGGCTTACTGACAGGAGCACCAATTGCCATAAAGGACAATATTTGCACTAGAGGGATTAAGACAACCTGCGCTTCGAAAATATTGGGCAATTACAAACCTCCATACAATGCGACGGTAGTAGAAAAGATCAAAGATGCAGGGGGGTACGTAATTGGTAAGGCAAACATGGACGAATTTGCAATGGGATCATCAACTGAGAATAGTGCTTTCTTCCCAAGTAGAAACCCATGGGATAGGGAATGTGTGCCAGGTGGATCCTCAGGTGGAAGTGCCGTCGCTGTAGCAGCCAGGGAAGCAGCAGCTGCCCTTGGTTCGGATACAGGTGGATCTGTACGGTGCCCTGCAAGTTTCTGTGGACTAGTTGGACTGAAAACTACCTATGGTTTGATAAGCAGATATGGTTTGGTAGCTTTTGCCAACAGTCTTGAGCAGATTGGACCTTTAACTCGAGATGTAAGGGACTGTGCACTGCTTTTGAATGTAATAAGCGGGCATGATGAAAATGATGGAACATCCCTATTTGCAAATCGTGAAAATTATCTTTCATATATTGGTAGAGAAGTTAGGGGGATGAAGTTAGGTATCCCTCGAGAATTCATGGGAGAGGGTACGGATGAGAATGTTAAGAAGGCAGTATGGAATTGCGTGAATCTGCTTGAAGGCTTTGGGGCCACATGGAAAGAGGTGGATTTGCCTTCCGTTAAGTATGCTTTGCCAGCATATTATATGATAGCAATGTCTGAGGCTAGCTCTAATTTAGCCAGATATGATGGCATAAGGTATGGTTTTCGGCATGAGGATGAGGGCCAAGATTGGTCCTCGTCCTATTCAAAAACCAGGGGGGAGGGTTTTGGGAAGGAGGTTAAACGCAGAATAATTCTTGGAACATTTGCGCTATCTTCAGGCTACTATGAAGCATATTATCTCAAAGCCCTGAAAGTCAGGACACTTATCCGGAACGATTTCAATCGCCTTTTCAAAGAATATGATGTGCTGCTGGGACCGACAATGCCTACTCCAGCATTTAAAATCGGCGAAAAGGTCGACGACCCACTGGCGATGTATGCTACAGATATTGATACAGTATCCATCAATCTAAGCGGGATGCCGGCTCTATCAATTCCCTGTGGCTATAGCCATGGTCTCCCCCTAGGTTTGCAAATAATGGCTCCTGCCCTCGGTGAGGGTAGAATCTTTTCCGTTGCAAGTAAGTTGGAAGAGGAACTGAGGTTAAGCCTCAGACCTCCACTATGAGGAGATAATATGAGCGAAAATAAGAATGTTGCAAATTCATTCAATGAAGTCGTTATCGGACTAGAGATACATTGCCAATTGACAAAATTAAAAACCAAGCTCTTCTGTGGTTGCAGTTCAGATTACCGAGGGAAAGAGCCTAATTCAAATACTTGTCAAATATGTCTTGGCCATCCTGGCTCATTGCCAAAACCAAACAGGATGGCAGTCAATTTAGCTGTGATGGCGGGCATAGCCCTAAATAGCGATATCAGCAGGAGAACATCATTCTATAGGAAAAACTACTTCTATGTTGACATGGGCAAAAACTTTCAGATATCAATGTATGAAACAGCAGGCATGTCTACCATCTGCGAGAGGGGCCATGTTGACATAAATGTCGGTCCAAAACTCAAACGCGTAAGGATAACTAGGATACAGCTCGAGGAGGATCCGGCAAGGCTTGTTCATCTTGGTCCAATTGACCTATCACCATTTACACTTGTTGATTATAACCGTGCAGGCATGGCGTTGCTGGAGATTGTCACTGAACCTGATCTCTCATCACCTAGAGAGGCAAGACTGCTACTGCAGAAGCTAAGATCTATAATGGAGCATATCGGAGCCTATGATGGGGGTCTCGAAGGTGCCATGAGATGTGATGCTAATATCTCAATAAAAGGAGGGACTAGAGTAGAAATCAAGAATATTTCATCGTTCAAGGAGGTTGAGAAGGCCTTGAACTTTGAAGTTTCCAGGCAGAAGAGCCTTTTAATGAAGGGTTTGGCAGTTGCCAGGGAAACACGACATTGGGATGAAATTCGAAAAGTCACCATATCGTTAAGGGAGAAAGAAGCAGAACACGATTACAGGTATTTCCCAGAACCAGATATCGTTCCCCTTGATCTTGATGAAGAATTTGTTGCAAGCATAAAAGCTAAGATGCCAGAATTACCAGATGCAAGGGCAGGCAGGTTCGTAAAAGAATATGGTATTCCTCAATACGACGCTTTAGTATTAACAGCGGATAAGGGCATTGCCGATTTTTATGAAGAAAGCGTCAATCTTTACGGTGATCCAAAAACAGTCAGCAACTGGCTCATGGGAGACGTACTTGGTGTATTGCATGATAAAGGGCTGGAGCTTGAGGAAGCCAAGATCGCACCAGCTACATTTGCAGAGATGCTTGATATGATCAGGAAGGGCTTAATAAGTGGCAAGATTGGGAAGATAATCCTGCCCGAAATGGTAGCATCAGGAAAAAAAGCCAGCCAGATTGTTCATGAAAAAGAACTGAACAGGATCTCAGACAGGGATCAATTGGTTAAAATTGCGGAAGAGGTATTCGCTGAGAATTCAAAGGCTGTTGATGATGCAAAGGTGGACGAGAAGGCAGCACATTTCCTTGTGGGCCAAATAATGAAAAAGACAAGGGGGAAAGGCGACCCTAAAATGGTTAATGACGTGGTTAAGGAAATGCTTCAAAAAAATAAAGCAGGTTAATTTCCTCGCTTGTGTCCGCCGATTGCATAACCAGCGTCAAAAGCCCTCAGATTCTGCTCAATGGACCTCGGGATGTTCTCCCTGATCGAATCTTTAATCGCGCTGTTACTGATTGGCAAGATTCCAATTCCTGAAAGCACCCCTAGCATTACAATATTGGCCGCGATGGGAATGCCTGCCTCTTCTGCAACCTGAGTAGCATCCAATGTAATTATTGATCCTGCCGCTCTGCCTATGAGCTTCAATATTACTTCCATTGTTGGGTAGGGCATTTTCCCAGTGTTGACTTCAACGGGGTAAATCGGTCTAGTGCTAAGTATGACCATACCGTTTGGCTTTAGAAACCGTGTGACAGCCCTTAGTGCTTCCATAGGCTCTAGGCTGACTACCACGTCGGCCTTATGTTCCTGAATCATGCTTCCATATATTTCCCTACCGATCCTCAAATGGCTAACCACAGGGCCACCCCGTTGGGCGATTCCAAAGACATCCGAAACCCTTGCGCGATAACCAGAGTTGACTGCTGCTGATCCCAGAATCTGGGCACTCCGAACATTGCCTTGACCACCAACACCCGATATGATAATTCCCAATTCTTCAAATTCTGCCTTCATTTGCCCTGACCTCCAATTACATCTTTCTTTGAAATTGCATCATTGGGGCATACGGCTTCACAAACGCCACAGGCGACACAATCTAGTGGCTGGATGAAAGATTTCTTACGGTCCCTATCAAAACCAATTGCAGGGCACCCAAAGGCAGCAGTGCAGGTTCTGCACCCTATGCATTTATCACTGGAAACTTCAAAAGGCACAAGTTTTTTCCCCTGCCGCCGTATCTGCCTCAGATATTCTTGGCTGCAAAGCCTGCGGAAAATGACAACAGCAGGGCCATCAAATTTTATGGCTTCTTCCATTGCAGAGACGCTCGCCTTCAGATCATAAGGATCGACAATCTTTATGAATTCAATTCCACAGGCCTTGCAGATGTCCTCTATTGTCACACGTTTTGTAGGCTTAAGTGTAGCAGTCTCGCCACAGCCAGGATGTGGCTGGAATCCAGTCATAGCGGTTACTTCATTATCAAGTACCATAATCTTAATGTTTGCTTGATTGAAGGTAGCATTAATTAATCCAGGTATGCCTGCATGGTAGAATGTCGAATCACCTATCGTGGCAAAAATGGGCTCTTTAATACCTGACTTGGCCACGCCATTGGCAACTCCAATGCTTCCCCCCATGCAAAATACATCTTGCATGAATCTCAATGGAGGATACATCCCCAAAGTGTAACAGCCGATGTCACCTAGGGCAATATATTTTGCATTGGAAACATTTCGTGTCGCCTTTTTTGCAGCATAATATGCACCCCGGTGTGGGCATCCTGCACACATGGTTAATGTTCTTGGGGTGAGAACCTTTGAGGCTTCGGCCATCAGATCAATCTTCATATTCGGGACCTGATCGTAATCAACGCCAAGCAGGTTCGATATTGCCTTTTCGACAAGCGTATAATTTAGTTCGCCCTCCAATGGAAGGGTTGATGTAAGTTTTCCATGCACTTTTAAAGAAGGAATGCCATTAGTAAGCATGGATAATTGCCTTTCTATAAACGGCTCGCCTTCTTCTACAACAATTATCTCTTCGTATTTTTTAATAAACTCAAGGACAGTCTTATTTGGGAACGGGTTAGTTAGCCCCATTTTTAACAATCCCAATCTTCCACGCAAGTTATGATTTTTTAGAAAATCGAGAACATAATTAGCGGGAGCAGAAGCAGTAATTATCCCAACTTTATAATTGCCAAGGGTCATTTTTTCTGGATGTTCAATCATGAACAATCCTTTTCGAACAGCAATATCCTCTACTTTACGATTTTTTTGGTGAAGCAGGGCATGGAGTTCGGGAATGACCTTTGGGCCTACAATGCCATCACCTAGAACGAAATTGCTATAGTAATCATCATGGAATTTCGGATCTCGTGGTTTTCTGTTCAGCTCACCTAATTTGCAGTCTCCCCTTGAATGACAGATCCGCGTAACTAATCGGAACATCACTGGTAATCTGAGCTCTTCAGAGATTTCAAAAGCCAAATTCAAATAATCTTTTGCTTCCTGCACATCGGATGGCTCAATTACAGGGATCTCTGCAAGCTGCGCCAGATATCGGCTATCCTGTTCATTGGCCGAACTGTGTCCCGATGGATCGTCGGCCGAGACAAGCACGAATCCAGCATCAAATCCATGATACACAGCATGCATCAGAGGGTCAACTATCCAGTTGGCTCCAATATGCTTCATTGAAGCCATGCTTCTTTTGCCACATATAGCACCACCCAAAGCGACTTCAAAGGCAACCATTTCATTCGTCGACCATTGGACATGCATGCCAATTTCATCTGCAACTAAGGCTAGTGTATCGACTATTTCTGAGGCAGGGGTTCCAGGATAGGAAGCGGCGATCTCCACGTTCGATTCAATCGCCCCCCTGGCAACTGCTTCATTACCAAGGAGCAGGATCCTTGAGCCTGGCAGTTTTTTTGAGATAATATGTGTCATCGTTAACCACTAGGATAACTTATTAGAAAATGATTATTGATATTAAAGTTTGCTGGACTAATCTTCTTTGGATTATTCATGTTTTCCAAGTCATCAATGAAAGATGAAGTTTTTAAGATGTAGCAATCTATAAACATAGGTTGATAATGGCCATGTTCCAAGAAATGATTCGAAAAGGCAAAGAAAGGGGTTGGTTGTTAGAGCCAGAAGCCAAAGAACTGTGCAGGGGCTATGGCCTGTCAGTCGGTGATTGGAGAGTTGTCAACTCTAGAAAGGATGCGGAAAACGCTGGAGATGAACTTGGCTATCCATTAGTCATGAAGATTGTGTCCCCAGATATACTTCACAAATCAGATGTTGGGGGCGTTATACTTAATATCAAGGATAGCCAGGGAGCCAAGGAAGCTTATGGAAAAATAGAAGAAATTAAAACAAAGACAGGATGCATGCTGGAAGGCGCACTTGTTGAGCAAATGGCGCCTCCTGGCGTTGAGACCATAATAGGGGCCAAAAGAGATCCCCAGTTTGGCCCAGTAATAATGTTCGGTTTGGGGGGGATTTTTGTTGAGGTCTTTAAGGATATAGCTTTCAGAGTTGCACCCCTAACTAAGTATGATGCGATGGATATGATCTCAGAATTGAAAGCCTATGTAATATTAAAGGGAATTAGAGGTAAAAAACCTTCGGATATCGATTCAATTGCTACCACACTTATGAAAGTGTCTGAGATGATGTCTAGCCTAGAAGAGATAGCAGAACTTGATTTCAACCCTACCATAGTATATGAAAGCGGCTATAAAATTGTTGATGCAAGGATTATTTTAAAATAGGCGTTTTCCTTTGCCCCAGAAAGTCGATGTTTTAGCCATAGGGAATCTCAATATTGATCTCTCATTTTTTTTGGCTAAAGGACCAGGACCTGATTCAGAAATAATTGCAGATGATTTTCAAATGTTCCAAGGCGGAGCAGCATCGAACTTTTCCGTCGGTTCCGCTCGGTTGGGCATAAAAACAGGCCTTTTTGCATGCATTGGTGACGATGAAATGGGAAAAGAGGCCGTGGGGGAATTGAAGCGGGAGGGTGTGTTGACTTCAGGTATTGTAAGTGAAAAAGGCCAGAGAACAGGAACGGTTTGTGTGCTTGTTGAGCATTCAGGGACCAGGCGCATGATTGCATTCAGGGGTGCAAACAAGGAGTTGGCCAAGCATGTTTTTTCAAATTTGACTAACTTCCCAACTAAGGTGCTTCAGCTTTGCAATATAAATAGAGAAGTGCTCAAAGCTGCGCTTAGGAATAACCAAAGTGAGATAATTTCACTTGACCCAGGAGGAGCCTCAGCTGAGCTTGATGTTGGAGACCTTCAAGGTTTGAACATTGTACTTCTCAATGAACAAGAATGTAGAAATCTTACAGGCAAGGATGCAGAGGAGGGCATAAAAATACTCTCAGATCATGTCGCCTATGTTGTAGTGAAGCAGGGATCAAAAGGAGCCATTTTTTCGGGAAATGGAAGAATGTATAGAATGGAACCCTACAGGGTTAAGGTTGCCGATACGACAGGAGCAGGAGATGCCTTCGATGCTGGCTTTATGGCAGCTACAATTGAAGGTAAGGACCATGAAACTAGGCTAGCATGGGCATCGGCAACAGCAGCTTTGAAAATCCAGAAGAAAGGGGCCAGGTCTGGACTTCCAACAAGGGAAGAATTGATGGCATTTTTGGAAGAGCGATCTTAGTCAATAATTAGAAAAACCAAAAAAATAAAAAAAGGGAAAGGGTTGCGGCTTAAGCCGCAATCTTGCTTCTTATGGATATCACAGCAAAGATAGCTGCGATTGCTGCAATTAAAGCGACCACCAGAGTAATCCAGACGGGGGTCATATCTATCGGCAGATAGCCCTTAATTGCATTGGTATTTGTCTTTACTGTAGCCAAGTCTGTCTGGACTGTTCCAAGGTTTGTCTGGATTGTGGCAACAGTTCCCTCAATTGAGGTTACCTTACCCTTGACTATGCCGAGGTCGGTCGAAATTGTTGCTTCCGTACCCTGGATTGAGGTTACTGCTGTGTTGATGCTTGCAAGGCTTGTCTGAAGCGTTCCCATGCTGCTTTCTATGGTGACAACCGAGCCATTGATTGCAACTATTTTTGCATTTAAGTCATTAAGTGAAGCCTGGATTGTACCAACGGACGATGCAATAGTTGCGAATGAGCCATCAATGGATATCAGCATACCAGCTATCGGATCACCAATTGTGGTCACATTGAAGCAGGCAAATGCCTCAGGCTGGAGTGAGCCTACTGAACCAAGAGCAATGGTCATATTTCCAATGGTAAAGGTACTCAGCGAGAATGGATAGACAGTTACTTCATGCGTGCCTGGCCTGAATCCTGCTGCAACCATTCCGATGTTCATGTCGCCAGTTGAGTTGGCGGATACTGTCAATGGGTTGAAAGCATTGTTATCAACATCTACATAGTAGGGTGTATTTGGAACGAAGCCATTTCCATAGACTTGGAATATTGTGCAATTATTATCTATTGGATTGGGGTCTACCCAGAGCTGGGGAGTCACTGTAAATGCAGTTGTCGCAATGGTGTCCAACGGGGTTGAATCGGTGGAAATTGGACCGTCATAGAGATCCGCTGCTACAATATTATGGGATCCACCATACTTGTGTTCTACTGTCCATGTAACAGTAACGTTGAACTTTCCGTCAGATCCAACGGTTCCATTTACAATATTGGTCCAGATGTAGGTTACAAGATCGGGCTGGTCCAACCAATAGATGTATGCCATTTGGTCTGCTGGGAATCCATAGGCTTTAAATTCAATGACTGTGCCGATTGGTCCTGAGCTGGGTATCACCTCAAGCGTTGGAAGGACATTGATTGCAAAAGCATAGTCCACACCTGCATTCAAACAATCCACGGTGTGTAAACCAATGGCTATCTCCGGAATGGTGATGGTTGTATTAAATAGGCCGGTTAGCTGTGCGACTGTTGCTGTTCCTACTGTGACGCCGTCAATCTGCAGTGTCACCACATCTGTCGGGTTGAAGAACGAGCCGACAACAATCAAATCCTGATGTACGTATACATCAACCGTTATAGTATTGTTGCCCAACGGGCCTATTACAGTCCCAACCAGATCAAATGTTCTGGAATACTCGTCATAGGATATGGTATCAACTGCAACGCCTGTGTTGTTATAGATGGGGGTAATGTCAATTATTTCATCGGTTAGAGAGGTATAATCATTTGCAAGATCTTCGACATTCCAGGTAAAAGTAAACTTGCCATTCACATCGGTTGTTACTTGACCCGCATCCACCAAGCCGCCTGGCGAAGTATAAGTAATGTTAAGAAGCTGATTTGGCAGTATTGCTGTTCCACTAAGGACAAGCAGCTGACCGCCAGGACCAGAAGTTGGAGTCAATGAAAGGGCAGGCAGGATATGGATTATCTGTGCGCTCACAGCAACTAAAGTTGAAGCGCCATCATATACTTTCACGAACTGGTAATCAGAGGTTATATCGAATGGAATAGGTCCTGTAAGCACTTTAGCGCTGACATTGGTCCCATATTGCATGTCTATAAAGTTACCAGTTCCCATGCTGAAGACGCCCACACCGTTCTTTAGAAGTGAGCTGGTCTTGTTGAATGTCGTAGTTCCATAGTTTGTAATGAGGTCAGATA
>JAJRAB010000013.1 GCA_028683025.1 Candidatus Methanomethylicus sp.
ATTACCTGATACTGTTAACCGTGTAGTCATACTCCAATCATATTGGACTGAGATTGCTTGCACAATTGGCGCTGCGGATAAGATTGTAGGTATTGGAAAAGATGTGGCTACTTCTGTTTTCATTCCAGATAATGTTCGAAACCTTACAAATGTGGGAAGCCTATTTACAGGCGTTAATCTTGAAACCATTGTTGCGCTGAAACCTGATGTAGTAATTACCGATTTTGGTTATGGAAAAGCAGGCGAAATCATCAAGAGCCTTGAAAATGTCAACATCACTGTGGTTTGCCTATTTGCCTCAAGTTTCCAAGACCAGCAGAATGCGACAATGATTATTGGAAAAGTCTTAAACCAAGAGCAAAAAGCTATGGAATTGGTTAATTACTTAGACAGCGGTCACCATACGGTCACATCTATTGCATTCCAAATTCCAGTCGCTGAAAAGCCCAAAGTAGTGATATGTGATCTAAGCGTTTGGGGGCAAGGCCTTGTATACACTTACATTAACAGTTCTTGGGGTCAGACTGTTGTCAATGTCGGAGGGATAAATGTTGCCCAAAGCGAATTTGCCAATATGTCTTGGGCAAAAGTCAATTTGGAAAAGATCCTCCAATGGAATCCAGATGTCATTATTATCCTAGGTAGGGATAATGCTACCTTGACTTCGCAGCTCAACTCACTGAATGGGACGATCTGGGATCAGTTAAAAGCAGTTAAGGAACACAGGGTATTCGGCATGCTGATTGGAGCAAAAGATAGGGATTCATTCTTGGACTGGACTCCTAGGATGCTGATTGGTGAAATGCTGCTTGCAAAGTATGTCCAACCCCAATACTTCTCGAACTTGGACATTGGACCGGTATTGGACTCCCTTTCTAGCAAATACTACAATTCAACCTTTATCAGTTAGCACATTTATTGATGGCAAATTATGGCAATGATAGATGGGACTAGAAATGGATGCCAAATATGTAATTTTAATGTTGTTGCCCATACCTGCATTTTTCTTATCACTCTTTATTGGGACCTATCCCTTACCTCCAGATGTTGCTCTGGGAGTTCTCTTTGGGAAAATTTTTTCTCCCTTTTGGCAAACTTCCTATCCCCAGGTTTATGAGACTGTAATTTTTGATATTAGACTGCCGCGCATAATTCTTGCCATAGGTGGCGGAATAGCTCTCTCCGTATCTGGCACATCTCTCCAAGGTTTATTTAAGAATCCGCTAGTCGACTCTTACATTTTGGGGGTATCCGCTGGTGCGGGTCTGGGCGCAGCTATTGCAATCGCTTTTCTTCCGAATGTGCCAGGGGCTGTTCAGGTATTTTCATTCTTGTTTGGATTTATGGCATTCGTACTCTCCTATTATGTTGCAAAGAATAAGGGCGAAACGCCAATTGTTTCGCTTGTACTTGCTGGAATCATTGTGACTGCCCTTTTCTCAGCTGGCTTATCCATAATAAAATTCTTCACCGACATTAATAGGATGGCAGGCGTAGTTTATTGGCTGATGGGTAGTCTGGCGATTTCTGGCTGGGGTGAAGTGTTGCAGACTCTTCCCATCATCATTGTCGGGTTTATGATTATTTACTTTATGAGATGGAGACTGAATGTGCTTTCAATGGGGGATGAAGAAGCTCGAGCGCTTGGTGTAAACATAGAAAGAGATCGCCAAATCGTCCTCATAGCCACCACTCTTATGGTTTCATCATTTGTTTCGGTTGCTGGCGTCATAGGATGGATCGGGTTAGTTGTCCCTCACACCGTAAGGATGCTCATGAAGACTCCTGACAATCGGGTAATAGTCCCATTATCAGCTAGCATTGGAGCAATATTCCTTTTATTGGCTGATGATCTTGCAAGATCTGCCACAAGTTTTGAATTACCAGTAGGGGTGATTACAACTCTCATAGGAGCGCCTTTCTTCCTTTATCTGCTTAAACGAAGAGGTGGAGACGTATGGAGATAATCCGGGTAACCGATCTTTCCTATTCATACGGGCTTGAATTTGGATTGAAGAAAGTGTCCCTAAGCGTTTCCAATGGCGAAGTTGTCACACTGTTGGGGCCAAATGGTTCTGGAAAAACTACCTTGATCAAATGCATAAACGCCCTAATTCTGCCCAAAGCTGGTTGTATCTATGTTTGCAATGAGGACGTTCTTAGTTTTTCACGAACCGAATTGGCTAAGGTTATTGGATATGTGCCCCAATCCCACAATCCCTCATTTCCTTTTTCGGTTTCAGACGTAGTTCTAATGGGGCGGGTTGCCCATTTGGATCTGTTTCAACAACCATCCAGATCAGATAAAGAAAAAGCCGATCAGGCTTTGGGCATAGTCGGTTTGCTGCATTTGAAGGATAGGATTTACACCCAGATAAGTGGAGGGGAAAGGCAGCTTACCCTAATTGCGCGAGCCCTGGCTCAAGAACCAAAGGTCCTTATACTTGATGAGCCGACAGCACATCTGGATTTTAAGAACCAAATCACCACGCTTAGAGTCATTAAGCGATTGGCAAAGGACCATGGAATGGCTGTGATTATGAGCCTGCATGAGCCGAATCATGCGCTCCTGTTCTCTGATAAGGTAGCATTAATGAGTAAGGGGAGCATTAATGCCTTTGGAGAAGCAGAAAAAGTAATCACCAAAGAAAATATCCAATCGATGTATGGGATTGATGTAGATACAATCTCCCATGATGGTATGAACTTCATTCTTCCGAAACTAAATCAATAAAGAAATTTACCGATTCGATAATAGACTGCAACTTGTATTCCACTGGGATCAAACAATGTTGTTATCCGTATGGCATTGTTGATGAAAATCAGTTGACTGGATACAAACGGATAAATGATTA
>JAJRAB010000031.1 GCA_028683025.1 Candidatus Methanomethylicus sp.
GCGATGATGGCTTTGACAGGGTCATTCCTGTGCCACCTTCTCCATTTTGTAATTTCAGTCATGTAAATGTGACTGGCTTCATGGGAAACAAATACACGAAAGTTGCGCAGGATCTGGAGAGGTTCTTCACCAAGATACTTTTTATCTATGGATATCCTAGGTTTTACCTCATCTCCATCATCACCGGAATAGAAAACGTAAATTGGGGCGATTAGATTGAACGGCCCATATCCTGGGAGAACTTCATCCTCTGCAAAAGAAATTACAACATCCTTTTTGCATACTATGCAAGCAATCTCCTGGCCCTTAATCTTTAGCAGGAATGAATTCGTTATATGGTTCTTCTGATGTTGAGTTTCCTGTTTTTCCATCGTCATTCAACCAATATTGAGCTTATTTCCTCAACTCGGCTCATTTCCTCTTCATCCGAGAAGCGGTTGATTATGGAGATCTCGATGGCTTCCTTCTTGGAAAGTCCATTTTCTATCAGGTTACAGCAGTCGATCAAGTTCCTCAAGCCGACAAAATCCCTAAAATTCCCCTGCTTGTACTCCGAATTTATTCTGTCAGCCACATCCAATAGGCTATCGATGAAGGCATCATTGGATAGGCAGGTTCGTTCCTGGATTATTCTCTTTTTTTCCTCAAAAGAAAGTTCTGGAACTGATATTACTTGGAACCGGTCAAGGAATGCAATATTTAGGTGCTGTGTTCCAAGGTATTCTCCTTTGGGCGGATTTAAGGCTACCACAGCATAGGCATGAGGGTGACGGTCTATTCTTTCATTCTGGTGCTCCTTCACAACCAAATACCTGCGGAAATCAAATATGGAATGGATTCTTGCCAGCACACTAGAGCGGGCAAGCGAAATCTCATCCAGCATGAGGAGTCCACCATTTTTGCACCAGAAGGGGAGGAGGCCATCCACCCAACACGTCCGACCTTCTGACATTTCATAGTGGCCCACAAGGTCATACTCTGTTAAATTTCTAGAACCACTAATATCATAGAGGGGCAGCGAATTTTCCTGAGCAATGGCAGAACAAAGATGGTTTTTTCCAACTCCCTTTTCCCCTATTAAGACAGTTTGGCCTGTTACTTGCAGCACGATCAATAGCTTTTGCCAGAGGTTCTTGAAATCGAAATAGGTGGGGATGTTGATCGGAACCAAAGATTCCAATTCCTGCGGCAAATCATAGGAAAGATCAGGCACAAAGATGGGATTCCTTTTATCATAGTCGGGTGAGGGTGATGAAATCACCTCAACGTGCTTGTTGTTAAGCTTAACCTTCCTTGCGCCTTTCGATATTGCCGTCAATAATGCGTTCTGCTCATCCTCACTGAGGAATAATCCCCTCTCTAAGATCCTAACCTTAATAATTTCCTTTTCTGCTTCGTTGTTTGGTTTCAAGATACGGATGGGGCTGCTCAATGCCTTCACCCAGTTTGATGATACATTTTCATCAGCTACCCTGCTAATAAGTGTGATTGAAAAATTGTTTTAATGTAAAAAAGAAGAAAAAAGTATGTAAAGGATCGGAGACTCTGTTTTGAGCATGACATGCGTCATGGTGGCTTAACCGAACAGTGAGCCTAGTCCTTCTGCTGTTTCTTCTTCAGAGGCTTGCTCCTTCTTCTCTTCCTTCTTTGCCTCCTTCTTTGCCTCTGTTGGAGCCTGAGCTGCTGTTGCTGCTGGGGCTGCGGCTACTGGTAGAGCGGCTGCCTTGATCGCTTCGTCAATATTGACTTCGCTTAGTGCGGCCACCAAAGCCTTAACTCGGGCTTCATCAACTGCTACACCTGCAGCAGAAAGCACTTTTGTTATACTATCTTCGGATATTGGTTGCTTCGCATTGTGAAGAAGCATGCCCGCGTAAATATATTCGATCTTAATCACCCCCAACCAAGCGAGAATTATCAAACATAAATACTACTTAAATCCTTCGCCTCAGCAAATACTTGCTTAAATACATAAAAGAGGCGGGTTTTTCCCCGCCAAAATTGTACTGAATGGATTTCATAGAGGCCACCCTTAGAATTTAAGCTCTGGGTTTTTCTTTGAGATTGCTTCAGCCAATGCTTTGCCCTTCATTTCGGCAAGGGACATTACCTCACCCATGATATCAGGCAATGGAGCACCTGCTTTTACTGCAACACTCTTGGCTTCGCCGAATGCTTTGATTATCAGCAGGACAGTTGTCTCGGGTGTAGGATATGCTATGCTAACGGATAGGTTCACTGCAGACCTTGCAGCCTCTGAAACGTTGGCTCTGTACTCTTCGAGATTAATGCCCAAGATTTCGATCGGAATTACTCCGCCATCGTAGCCCATTTTAAGCTTAAGTCCGACCATGATAGGCTTCAGTCCTAGCTTGCTGAGTAGATCGGCCAAATCAGCATTGATTGCAGCGCCCTTTTCAGCCGCCACAACATCATTGGCGATCCAGACGTTGCCATCCTGTATCTTTGTAGGTATCTTGGCAGCCCCGAATTTGCTCAATATTGGACCTGGCTGCAGTCCGGTGTTTCCAGCACTCACCATTATGTCATTTGGAGCAATATCACCCGGGGAAGCAGCTGATTCGACCTTGTTCTTCTCAAACATGAGATATAGGAAGAATGGATTCTTTTTGGAGAATACGAATGCGTTTGCACCGACAAGGTACTTGGAGATATCATCAACATCCTTGTATTGGTCAGTGAGCTTCCTTATGGCCCTCTTAACCAGGGTATTCTTTGCAATGTGGATCTCCATATCATCCTTAAACTTTTTCTTAAGGATCTGTAACTGGCTAGCCTTCAAGCCCTTCAGATCTGCTATGGCGAATGTCGAGTACTTTTGGAACAACTCTTGAAGATTCTTAACATTCTCCTCTTTATTTTTTGGCATCTTTTTCTTTGATGGCATTGCTATCACCTAAGCTTGGCAGGCTTGCCCATTGTCGTCTTTACGATAATGGAGGACATATACTGGTCCAGTTTTATTTTTCGGTCTACTGCCCCTAGAACTGCCATTACGTTCTCCGCCACTGCTTTCGATTCCATTGTTTCAGATCCAATTCTGCATCGGATAGCAGGCTGATCCCTGATTTTTACCCTTATGGAATTGCGGTATTTCTTAATAATCGGATCGACATTGGCAGTAGGCGGAATAGGTTCGGGCATTTTTCCCCTTGGGCCCAGAACCGAACCCAAGGTTTTTCCGACCAGTGCCATAAGGTCTGTCCTTGCTGCAAAGTAATCGTAGGCTTCAGCGAGTTTCTTGACAGCTTTTTTATTGCCTGCATATTGGTCGATCTCCTGTTTGGTTAT
>JAJRAB010000035.1 GCA_028683025.1 Candidatus Methanomethylicus sp.
GCCCATCGAAGGCGGCGGTTATGCGGTTCAGATTGGAACTTCACTCTTTGGAATAAGCACAGCCATAGGGTTTTTCCCAATATGGCAACTTTGGCTTGCATTTGCTATGATCTTCCTTGTAGGAATTTCACTGGCTAGACTGAAAAGGGGCACAGTAAAACCACCCTATTACGGAGGCGAGAATCTTGAGGGTAAACCCCAGATGTTCAGATCTGCAGCAGATTCTGAGATAAAGTTCAGCATTTCGGGCATGTTCTTTGACTCGATTATTAATGAGTCCTACTTTGGAAAGCTGGCAGTCATTGGGGGCATAGCAGTAATTGCTTTGATGGTATTGGTGGTGGTGCTCTAACATGCTTGAGGCTTTAGCCCCCTATGCATTGCCGATTATTTTCATAATCCTTAGCCCTGTAATAGGTGGCTTACTAATGGGGGTGGACAGGAAGATCACAGCCAGGATGCAGAGTAGGATTGGCCCGCCCCTAGTTCAGCCATTTTATGATGTTATGAAGCTCTGGGGTAAGAAACCATTTATTACCAACATATTTCAGCCGATTCTTGCATTTGGTTATATGGGATTCGCATTTCTCGCATTAGCGCTTGTGGCTTTTGGAATGGATATGCTCATCATACTTTTCACAGTAGCCATAGCAGACATATGCCTTGTTGGTGCGGGTTATAGTTCAAAATCCCCCTTCAGTTACTTTGGAGCTCGGAGGGAATTATTGGTAATTATTGCCTACGAGCCACTGCTATTTTTGACAGCCATCTGCATCTATCTGGTCTCGGGCAGCTTCCTGCTGAGCCAGCTTTTCCTGCTGGGATTGCCCTTGGCCATGCTCCTCCCTGGAGTTTATTTGACCATGGCGCTTGTACTTCTGGCAGAATTGAAAAAATCTCCATACGATGTCTCTGCATCAGCCCATGCCCATCAGGAGCTTGTTAGGGGAGTGTACACAGAATTTTCTGGCTATTCAATGGCTCTGGTTGAATTGGGGCACTGGGGAAAGGCGGTATTGATGCTTTCGTTTCTGGCCCTATTCTGGGCAAATAATCTGGTGCTAGGATCGGCTCTGGCGTTTGTATTCTTCTTCGCCACCATTGTCATTGACAATAGTTACCCTAGGCTAACATGGCAAAAAATGATTCGGACATTTTGGATTGCTGGTTTTGCCCTTATTCTGCTGAATCTGGCAGGGTTGATCATAATTGGGGTGATCTGATTTGGGTCTGATAGGGCAATCTAGAATCAAGTCCCCATGGGTGCTTCATTTCGACTGCGGAAGCTGCAACGGCTGCGATATTGAGATACTTGCAGCTTTGACGCCAAAGTTTGACGCGGAGAGGTTTGGAATAATCAACATAGGTGACCCAAAGCAGGCAGACATATTGGTGGTAACGGGTCCTATGAACCTTAGGAACTTCAGGGTCCTGAAGACCCTCTACGAGCAGATGCCCGATCCCAAGGCAGTAATGGCCGTCGGCTCATGTGGATGCACAGGGGGCATCTTCTTCAATTGCCCCAATGTCCTTGGAGGCATTGACAAGGCAATCCCTGTTGACGTCTATGTACCTGGCTGCGCTGCCCGTCCTGAACAGATTATCGACGGCTTTGTCCTTGCCCTCAAGAAGCTAGCTGAAAAGAGTAGTGAAGGAGGGACCAAGAAGTGAACGCTCAGGAGGAGAACCACAGGCTTAGCCTTCCTGAATTACCTTTGAGACTTAAGGAGCTCAGGGATCAGAATGCAAGGTTCCTAACCATAACCGTACTTGATGCGGGGGATCAGAGAGAAGTCATTTACCACTTTGAAAAAGGGGAGACTCTGGTGAACCTACGGCTCAGAACAAGTAAGGGGGAGCAGGTTCCCAGCATATCGGATGTTTATGGTTCTGCTTTCATAGCTGAGAACGAGGTTAAGGAAAACTACGGACTGAATATTTCGGGCATCAGCATTGATTTTGGGGGGAAGATGCTAAAGGCGGGTGATGGGTCGGAGGTCCGACTGCCAGATAACCAGGAAAGACCAATGGCTTTGACCAAGAGGTTTTATGGGCGTTGCAGGGAGAAGTGTCCAGCAATGGTTAACATACCCAAGTACGTGCGCCAGATCGCCGAGGGCGATCTGAGGGGGGCTTACGACACCGTAGTCGAGCAGGCTCCATTCCCGGCGATTCTCGGGAGGGTCTGCTCAGCGCCGTGCGAGAGAGGCTGCCGGCAAGACAACAATGAGGAAGCGATCCAAAACAGGCTGCTTAAAAGATATGCAGCGGACAGCATGGGAGATTTCAGGCGTGAAGTCAAGAGGGGAAGCCCGACAGGAAAGAAGGTTGCGATAATTGGTGCAGGTGCCTCCGGAGTTACTGCTGCCTATTACCTTGGCATTAAGGGCCATGATGTGACAATCTATGATAAAGCGGACATGGTTGGCGGAACCATGCAGTACATCCCGCGCTATAGGCTTCCTAAGGATATATTGATCGCCGAACTTATGGCCCGTATTGACGAGGCGGACATCAGACTCGAACTGGACACGAGCGTTTCCAACCTGCAGTCCCTATTTGACAAAGGCTTTGATGCAGTTTATGCTGCAATCGGGACCCAAAAGAGCCTAAGGCTTAACATAGAAGGCGAAAATTTCGGAGTAATGGACTGCCTGGAGCTGCTTGCCTCAGTCAACCTTTACAAAAACCCGCCAAAACTTGGCAATAGCGTGGCAATCATAGGGGGCGGCAATAGTGCCGTCGATGCAGCTCGAACTGCAAAAAGGCTTGGCGCTAGAAATGTAACTATTTTCTATAAGAGGACGTTAAAGGAGATGCCAGCCCTCCCTCAAGAAATCGAAGGGGCTATTGAAGAGGGGATTAAGTTCGAATTCCTGGTATCCCCCCTGAAGATCGTACCTGACGTGCCTGTAAAAGTAATTTTTCAGAGGATGCAACTGGTCGGCTTTGACAAAAGCGGAAGGCGTATGTCAGTCCCAATTCATGGGAGCAATTTCACCATAACCGCTGATACGATAATTAAAGCGGTAGGTCAAGAGCCGGACATACCCCAGACCTTTGGTGTTGACTTGGACAGTAGGGGCAAATTCCTCGTAAATAAGGAGACCTACGAGTCAAACAT
Organism: Candidatus Methanomethylicus sp.; assembly: GCA_028683025.1. GTDB lineage: Archaea > Thermoproteota > Methanomethylicia > Methanomethylicales > Methanomethylicaceae > Methanomethylicus. The sequence goes on from JAJRAB010000035.1 coordinate 3,125, forward strand.
CAAAGGGGTTTGGATAGGGGGCAGCGGAGCCGCCCTTGGACCCAATTCAGTCATCGATAGTATTAGAGATGGCAGGATAGTCGCCTCAGCCATTGACAAGTATTTAGGGGGGAAGGGATTGCCCGATCCCTATATTGACCCTGATGAGTTCATCAGCAAAGTAGCACCGCCAGAGGGTGACGACAGAGCACCAACAGTGGTAAGAACCCTCTCTCCCGATAAGAGAATAACCTGCTTTGCTGAGGTCGAACTTGGATTCAATAAGGAAGAAGCTACAAGAGAAGCGAAACGTTGTTGGAGATGCGATTGGAATGAGTGAAAAAGTAATAGATGCAAATACAGTATTTTCATTTGGCCCTCAGCACCCGGTGCTCCCAGAACCTTTGCAGCTCAAGTTTGTGGTTAAGGAGGAGAAGATCATTGATGTAGCCCCAAACATAGG
>JAJRAB010000051.1 GCA_028683025.1 Candidatus Methanomethylicus sp.
GCCGATCATGGTGATGTCATGCCACAGGAGAGACCTATCCTTTAGACGTTCAAGCAATAACCCAGCTTCCTGTGCGGTCAACCATCGCTCCCTCTGATTCTGTGGGACTGGCATCTTGACACCCTTCAGGGGGTTCGGGCCTTCATATAATCCCCAGGAGACAGCCTTATTGAAGATACCGCGAAATAGAACAAGGACGAGCTTTACGCTCTGCTCCGACATGAATCTCTCTTGTGAATCTTTATCGTTAGGGTCTTTCTCTTTAATGACTTTCTTTTTAAGTTCCTGCTTCAATCGTTCCAGATCAAACCCGGTGATCTCATTCAATCGTTTACCATAAAGGAAATCTTTCAGGTGCTTGTCATAACGATTCCTCTCATATAAACCGCCCTCGGAGAGATTATCTTCCCCCCAGGTAAAATATTTCTCCGCCACGTCCTGAAAGAAAGGGGCTTTCTTTTTTTCTTTCGGTAGTTCCTCCTTGAACCGGATCTGCTTCAACCTTTGTGATCGAATATCAGAGGCTAACTTTGCCGTGAATCCTTCTGATAGCCAGCCAATCTTTTCCCATATCAGCTTGCCGTCTTTCTTATAGGCAATATCAAAACACAGGTTAGGCTTTCTCTTAAATATCTCCTCTGTGGACTCCCTCTGATACACTCCCTTATAAAGGGTTCGGCTTCGAGTGCTCATAGTTTTCCCCCTTCTGGAATAGTTTTGTCACTTTTGTCACTGGTTTTCTGGTATATCTGAGAAAATTTCATTGATTATTCCTGACCTCTTTTATATTTAGAATCACTACAACCAGTTTCTAGTGCTAACCTATAGCTAACCTTTTGTGTTAAAATAGGTGTTTTTCAGTGAACAGAACAAAAAAGTAATGCTAACCGAAACAGGCATAAATACAGTAAATGATATGATTAATTATGTCAAGTGATTTTTAGTGAAAGAGGTCAGGAAAAGAAGTAATTGGACTACGAATCCAAAGGTCCCAGGTTCGAGCCCTGGTGGGCGCGCCAATGATATCAAGCTGTTATCTTACATACGGCTTGCCCCTTTTTCATTTTTGCTAACATATTTGCTTCCCAGTATCATACTTAATCTGGATAATAATTCCTTAAGAAGGGGCGTTTTATAGAAAATAATAGGGCATGGATCTGATGGATCTTTGCAACACGTGCAGATAGTTGATAGCCATAAATCATTGTGTCATTCTTGCCAATCAAAAGAACTCTTTCCCTCAATGGATCATTGATTCAGCAATATCAAACAACGAGATAATTCATATTATTTGATGCAAATTGGGCTAATTTGCCCCTCCTTAATCCCATTTTACTTCATTTTTGAGCAAATATGGGTATTATTTCTTATGGTAATATTTATCGGGATCAATGGATTTAGAATTTGGCAGTTTAATCTCGCCTTGGCAGGAAAAATCAAAATATGGGGTGGGGGGATTATTGACTCCACCAACAAGTCAACATGTTTTGTGAGTAAGAAATTGTGAAGATTTGCAGTTGGATTGATTGATCCACAGCGTTGTGGTCAGTGTCAGCTAGGGGCTGCACGACCTATAGCATTTTGTTTGGCGGACATCCTCTGGTTGTCTGCTGGACTAAGTGATTCAGTGTTAATGCAGGTCCCGATTGCCACTGGTGTTAAGCGGGACGACTGTCAAGTCGTTCAACAACATTCTAGAATTTCTGGAGGCTTTCATGAGGGGTGATTTTTAGCCAGCTATCGTAGTCATAACGAATTTTATGTTTCAAGGCGTCCAGTTTGTTAATGATTCTTGCGCTCCAGACCTTTAATGCTCCATTTTTCAGAAGAGATGAATTTCCAACTCATCTTATATTTCTGTTATCTGCTTCTTTACGTGTATATCTTCAATGAATGATATCGCAGCTCAATAATCCAATACTGCAAGCATGTACTCGAAATTACCTTTCGTTGGTCTCACCCAAAATTCAAATGTCAAAGGCTGATCTCCGGGTTTTTAAAGAGCAGTAGAGTGTGCCACCCCTATCGCGCCTTCTCTTCCTCGTTTTGCAATAACAGAAAGAGATCCTGTACCTCTTTCTGGTCAGTGGATAAAATCCGTGCGTCTTGAGCTTCATTCAGACAGTGCAATGCCTCATGGATAAGCCCTCTCCTGGTCAAGAGAGATTTTTTTTGAGACATCTCTATTCCCTTTCGATATTCCTGAAGCCCCAATTCTAACCTTCCACTGCAAATGAAAGATAGTGCAAGAGTGAACTGTATTGAGATATTTCCGGCATCTAACGCCAGGGCTTCCCTGTAAAGTCTTATGGCCTCGTCGTATGCCTTCAATCGGTAATTACACCAAGCTATCTGCGAAAGGATATCCGCATCCACAGGACGTTTTCCCGCAGTGTCAATGATGAATGAATAGATGCGCGAAGTTTCTTTGATCTGGCCCATTGTATAGAGCACATTTGCAACCCCAGCTTGCCACGTCAGGTTTTCAGGATCCAACTTGGTTGCTTTCTTGTACATCTCCAGAGCATCCTCAGACTTTCCTAGTCTTTCAAGTGCCAAACCTTTGAATCCATGGCTCCACGGATCTGATGGATTCAGTTCTAATGCTCGATCAAGTGCGACTAAAGCATCCCCATACTGTGCAACATCGCAAAATACAACTCCTTTCAACATGAGCGTCCAGTCATCCCCTGGATTCAACTCAAGGGATTTGTCGAGAGACTGCAGAGCTTCCTCACAGCGACCCAGCATCCGCAAGGTATCGCCTTTGCTTGAGAGTGCCCAGGCATTCTTTGGATCCAACTCAATAGCCTTATCGAGCACCTGGAGCGCCACATCATAGCGGTTCAGCATCCGCAAGGTATCACCTTTGCTTGAGAGTGCCCAGGCATCTTCCGGATCTAACTCAATGGCCTTATCGAGCACCTGGAGCGCCTTATCATAGCGGTTCAGCATCCGCAAGGCATTACCTTTGCTTGTAAGAGTCCAGGCATTCTTTGGATCCAACTCAATAGCCTTATCGAGCACCTGGAGCGCCTCATCATAGTGCTCCAGCATCCGCAAGGCATCGCCTTTTCTTGCAAGAGTCCAGGCATTCTTTGGATCCAACTCAATAGCCTTATCGAGCACCTGCAGCGC
>JAJRAB010000072.1 GCA_028683025.1 Candidatus Methanomethylicus sp.
GGTTCAATGCAGTTTGAGTTGATGCTCATCCATCTCATGACCTCAGATTCCATGGAGAACGCCTGAAAAGTTTCAAAGCCCGGTGCATCGTAGACCATGACCGACTTGTGGTCGGGTATCGAGGCCCAGCCTCCTATCATTTTGACCCCATGTTTTTTCATGAGCGCTTCCAGTTTGGCAGTGCATTCAACGTAAATTTTCTTTGATCGCTCATTGTTCATGGGGCAGCTTTCTATCGAGTGCTTTGATGTCAATATGAACATTGGCATCAGGTATACCCCATAATTAATACTGAGTGAGTAGGTATAAGCGTTTGGTTTGCGGAGATGGATAGAGTTGGGGGGTATTAATGCTGCTGGTTTTGGCTTTTCGAGCTTGCTATCGGTGAGATGAGCCTTTTATTTTATTGAGAAGGCAAGAGTGTTTGTTATTAACATGAAGGGAGAATTGATCGATCCGCCAAGTATCTGTACAAAAACAGTTGGAGTAAAGCATCGATACCACAAAGAAGTGCCACAAAATATGAAAGATCACCCATTGGTTTCCATAATAACCCCCACCTACAACCATGAGAAATTCATTGGCAGGTGCATTGGGAGCGCCCTTGCCCAGACCTATCCCAGCTGGGAGCAGATCATCGTGGACGACGGATCGACCGATGGCACCTCGGGCATTATTTCAAGTTATGAGCATGGGGATAGGCGCATCCGGCATATCCAGCAGGAGCATCAGGGCATCTGGAGGCTTAGCGAGACCTATAACAAAGCCCTTGGGCTTGCCAAGGGGGAGCTTGTCGCAATATTGGAGGGGGACGACTTTTGGCCCTCCTGGAAGCTGGAGAAGCAGGTTTCTGCCTTTGGCGGCGAGGCTGTAGTAATGAGCTTTGGCAAGGCAGGGGTGGTGGATGAGCAGGAAAGGCTGCTATACATTAAGAACGAAAAGTCCAAGTGGCTTTGGAAAAGCCGACAGGAGGAGAAGCTCCGTAGGCTCCTGTTCAACAACTACATCCCGGCTTGCACTGTCCTTTGCAAGAGGGAGAAGCTCCTCTCCATAGGCGGATTCAGGCAGATGCGGGATGCTCCGTTCGTAGACTATTCCACCTGGTTGGACCTTGGGTTGAGGGGCGAGATCCAGGCTATCGATGAGGTCTTGGGATTCTGGCGGACCCATGGGAAACAGGTCTCAGCATTAATGGATGTCGGAGTGCTGAACGGACACAGGAGGTGCAGCTTGGATTGCTTCATGAGGTTGCCACCAGAGCTTAAGGGAGGGCTGACCGTCGAGGAGCTGGAGAATAAGTTCCACCTAGCTGGGATCTCCTACACTTTTCATTCCGGCAGGCTGAAGCTCTTCCGAAGGGAGTGGGCGGCTGCCTGGGAGGATTTTGGCAAGATCCTGAGGAAGGGGAACCCGACTGCCCAAATAAGGTCGCTGGTGGGCTTGGTCTGTGTGCAGACACATACAAACCTGGAATGGGCTGCACCGCTCATGAGAGAATATCCGCTCGAGGCATCGAATTATTAGGATGAGGCGGATTAGCTACTTGCATCCTCTATAAGTTCCGCGATTATGTTGCTGAAGCCCCTGCACTTGGAACGGGGGAATCTCTGGCGTAGTAGGGTCAATTTGGACTGAGCGCTCCGCTTCATAGCCGACGCAGTAAAGCGCAGCTGAGTTGAACTGATTGGGTTGCCGCTTTTTTCATTACGATTTCCTTTCACTTTAGACACCTCTCCTCTTTTTTTGGCCAATATGGCACTAACCCGTGAGCCTCAAGTCCGTCTACGGTCAACCAAGGATTGGACATGATAGATCACGACTGAATCTCTGATCGGTAAGCAATCCCACATGCTAGCCAAACTAAAAAGGTTTTCGATTGACAATTTCAATATTTCATTAAAGGGCATTTAGGCAGAGAGTTCAACAACTCATCTTTAAAGCAATGTCCGTACCAAGCAGGCTTGCATAGAAGCGCAATAATATCCAAACGGACTTTATAGAGCAGTTAAAGCCATGGCAGCTATTGTCGCGTTTGTTCGTCAGCGAAGGTTGGTACAAGTTGACGGGGTTCAGGAAGGGGGAACCATACAAGATTGATGTATGGAAAAAAAATGGGAAAAATAATGGAAATTCAGCATTGTTCATTTATTTTTTCTTGATCTTAATGCCCTAAGATTGTCCTATCTACATCTTTTTCTTTTCTTACTGCTTTCTTCTTCAGGTCCTCTTCCAATTTATCTTTGAGGAATTTCTCGGTTTTCACTGTAGCATCTATAGCCCCTGCCTTAGCCTTCTCTCCCATGTCCTTTGCCCCTGCCTTAGCCTTCTCTCCCATGTCCTTTGCCCCTGCCTTTGCAATATCGCCCACATCTTTGGCTACAACCTTCAAGTCTTCCTTCAATTTTTTGACCGACATAAAATCACCTGCTGTTTGGTTTTATGTACTCCTTAGCCATCAGCCAATATACGCTTATCCTAATCAAGGCATAGGTAAATCGTGAACGGAAAGCCACCCAACAAAATGAGTAGCGCAAATTTTTTGTACTATGAAGAGAAGAGAGTGGATGCGCAGGTAATTTACAACTGGTAGGCACATCCAAATGCAGATCAAGGCACAAGCCATTTCAGACGTTGAAGGACTGAGGCAGATAGAGCCCCTATGGGATGCTTTTATCTGCGAGATGGGCGGTTGCCCATTCCTCCTAGGCGGTTTTGCCAGCCAATTCCTTAAACCAAATTCTGGCTTTATTCCCTACATCCTGGTGTTCTCCATCGGCAGGAAGATAGTCGGGATTGTACCGCTCAAGATTTGGGAGGGGCTCTTCTACAGGAAGGGGCTCATCCTGACCCACCCCTGGTTCCGATCGGATTTTGTCATCGATCCAGTTCAAAGGGATACGGTCCTGAAGGAGACCTTCTCCATCCTCTTCAGGAAGAGGGGGATCCACTTCGTCGAGCTGCGCGTTCCATCCGAATCCCGGGATCTAACCGTCATGAAGAAGATCTGCGAGGAGTTGGGCATCTCCTCCTTCACCTGGCTGAGCATGGGCCGAGCGATCATCTCTGTAGAGGGGACATGGGCGCAGTTCGAGAAACCCCGGCGGAGCATGAGGCGCGATGTTGAGAGGACCGGGCGGCGTATGATGGAGAAGGGTCCATTGGAGATCAAGTGGTACGGAAGCAGGGACGACAGGCAGGAAGCCCTCGACAAGATCCTATTGGTGGAGAAGTCCAGCTGGAAGTACGTCGGCCAACCCCCAGAGAGGTTCGAGTTGGATCCATCCATACTTCACGTGTTGGACGGCTGCGCCGAGGTTTCCCAGAGGTTCCCCTCATTCGACTGGGGGGCGGCGATTCTGGAGCACAGAGGAAAGCCCATAGCCCACAGCCTTTTCCTAGAGCATGGAGGACACGCTTATATCTGCAAGACTTCATTCAGCGATTCCCATCGGAGGCACAGCCCGGGCTTCTATATCAATTATGCGGTGGTGCGGGAGCTATGGCACAGGCCTGGCGTGAAAGTGATCGACTTCATGGGAGACCTCCCCTACGCCCGCAGGTTTGCGTCCGAGGTAGTCCCCGTCAACAAGATTGTCCTGTCGCGGAACAACCTGGGGCTCTTCTTCATGGCAACTAATTTCCTGCATGAAGTTATTACTCACCCAACGCCCAAGTTCATGGAAATGACCATAACCTACCTGGCATCCATCCTGAAGGCGAGGATAGCCCGCGGGGCGAAGGGCTGACCAAGCATAGGATCGGCAGGCGTGGCTATAAGGGCTATTCTGTGTAGCGTTTTGCTAAAAATTGAGTGATCTGTAAAATCCGATTCTTAACGTGCTCCTGTTATGAGTCAATTTGAAGGTTATGGACTGGGCTCTACGTCTTTTTGTCATGGTAGCATTGCGATGGAAAATCATTCCAATAGTCAGGTAATCTAGGTGATGTATGGGATTAATTGGCATAATACAGAATTTGAATTTTCTTTTTGCAATGACTTAAATGATGGTAATTTGGGAAGACCACTCAAGATATAAGCTTCCCACTCTTTTATAGAGACAATTTGCAGGCGCGAAGATTGGAATCGTAATTAATCCCTAAATTGGTTTCAATTGAAATGCCTTTTTGAAAAATCGAAGATCTTTGGATTGAGCCAGTAAAAAAAGGAGCCTTTTAAATGTTATTTTTTTGCGTAAAATGCGGAATTGATACTGAACAAAAATATTTAGGCATGGCCGTTAATCCCCTCCGAATCGTTACTCGCTGCAATGGTTGTAGGCAAACTAACTTCGCCGACTCTTGGAAAATCTATAATGAAAATCGGAGAATCAGGCAAAATGCAGTCAAAGCCCATACGTCCACCCATCGAAGCGAGGGTCCAGAGGCCGCAGTCATTAATAAGGGATGACGCAGATGCCCAAAATATGCATGGGAAGAGGGACCTAGCTAGGGACCTTGGAGTCGAACAGTCGGTAACCGAACTTCTGATAATCGGTAGCATGGCCACCCCATTCTTTATGCGGGTATTGCTCACTGTGAAAGGCAGAGGTGAGGAAGAGGGAAATTTACAACCTAATGGGCATGTGTGGTTTAAATTGACCCCTCCAGCCCAACCAGGACGGGAGGTCATCGGATCAGCACTCCCTTTATTTCAAGTAAATGAAAGATTTTGCCGACGATGGGCTAACATGTGACGCCTCGATTACTGCACTAAATCACTGGTGGGAAGGCAAACGGGCGTGCATTTATCACATGTGGAGCATATCTCATACAATTTTATTAAAAGCAGGGGAGGAGTTGAGCATCAGGGAGGGTGGAATTATGGGCATAGGAAAGAAGCAGAAAGCGCTGGATCATAAACAGCATTTGAAATCACAGAGAGAGAAAGAACAAAAAAGGAAAGAGAAACGGAGCGTTGGGCTCCCCCCAAAGGGCAAAAAATAGTGGGCGGGAATGCCATATACACCTGCCAGCATAAGCAAAGGGAACGGAATGCTTTGCACAATATTTTTTTAACTGCCGGAGACCAGCTTCTTCGCAGGCGCTTCTGCTCTGCTCAGATTAACCCATTGGGGCGGTCCCTGTTTTTGTCTCCGATGAGCAAAGATAGAGAAAAAGGGAGGGGGATGGGGTCGGATAAGCGATCCCAGCCATTTGATCCTTTCCGCTTACCTGAAATCGCCTGAGTCAATTGTTAACAGGGGGTAAATGCCCTCCACGGGCATCTCTGGCATGTGCTTTGCTACGACCTCTCGGACAATCTGGGGGTTGGCAGCATCCCATCGGCAATATACCTGGACTGCTTTCCCCTCGGCATTGGTTCTGCACCAGCTCTCGATCCAATAGGCTTCTGCGGTCATTGCGCCTGCCATGCGCTTCAGCAACGGCACGGCCTGGTCTAGGCCCAATGGTGTTGGCAACGGTGCATGGACTACGATAAATTTCGGCATGATACAATGCACCTACCTTAAAGTACGTCCGGGTCGGCTCTTAAACCATCTGTCATTGGGGTGTGTCGATTGATGTGAAAAATAAAAATGATTGGCACCAGAATGTATCAAGTATAATCCCAACAGAGGACATAACCGGCTTTACCCGCTGTTGAGGGCCGTGTTAGGAAGACTGATATGATTCGATAGGTTCAAGAAATACTTTAAGAATAGGGATCAGGAGGCTAAGCAGCGTAAGAGAGTATTACTGGTTAACGGGAGCCCTCACGACAAAGGCTGCACCTTCACTGCCCTCACAGGGGTGGTAAAGACTCTGAAGGGGGAAGGCATTGGGACTGTAAACATCATGGAGATGAGGGTCCCTGTCGCAAGTCCTCTAGTCAAATGCAACTTTTTCAAGTTCTCATATCAATAGTACAGCAGCATTGAATTTTGGTTACTTTAATCCTGCCTTGTGGCGTATCCACCAGACAACACCCAGGATTGCGGGTATGGCGAATATGGCCGCAAACCAGACCAGTATGGTAATACACGAACCTACGACATAGTCCAACGACCAGGTGGATATGGCAGAGTACCAATTGCCATCAATGTAGACTTTGATGCCAAACGCAATGGAGAGCAAGGTCGAGAAAGCTCCACCTGCATCCCTCGATCGGGAGCTTTTTCCAAAAGAGAGCTCCCTCTTCTCCTCCGCGGGCAACCTCCTATACCACAGCCACCCCAGTGCTGCGCCTACACCAGCTGGTATTCCGATTAGGATAAGTTCCCAGAAAATTAGGTGCAGCGTGAACATTAGCAGGCTGTTCATTGACCATAGCATCAGGATAGATGGAACAAGACCTATGATCTGGGCGTATCCAGTGAACCACCAGATGACGTAAACCCCACCAGCAGCTGTCAGGATTCCTGCCACTGCAAACAAGGCCACTATGGGCCAATGTCTCCGTAGGAATATCTTCCGGTATCCGCTTTCATCACCATCAAAATTACCCTTGGGTTCAGCAATCAATTTCCTTTCTCCCCTTCCAACCCTCAATTGCACGCGTTTTTGAGCATGCATGTTATGCATGTACTATCTCAGGATCC
>JAJRAB010000032.1 GCA_028683025.1 Candidatus Methanomethylicus sp.
TTGGCTACACCTATTGGGGCATGGTGATAGGTCCGGCAGTTGCAACTCGACTAGGAGCAAGACTTTTCACCAATTGTCTTGACATTGAATTGACTGATGATCTGATCAGAGTGATCCGTCCCGTATACAAGGGCATACTTCATACCAAGGTTGAAGCAATAAAGTCCACCCCTCTTGTTGTCAGCATTCAAAAGGGGGCAATGCCTGCAAAATCTGTGTCTGGAGGCAACGGTACAATAGTACGGGTACAGACGGACATAACTGGGCAATCTTTACAAGTTAAAGCCCTTGGCCTCCTGGCTGAGTTGCAGGGAGCGGGGGATCTTAAGCAGGCAGAATTGATTGTGGCTGCAGGCCGCGGAATAAAGGATAAAGAAAATCTTAAATTAATACAAGAGCTCGCTGAAACTTTGGGTGGAATGGTGGGATGTTCCCGACCCGTTGTAGATATGGGATGGCTGCCTTTACCATATCAGGTAGGAATTTCAGGAAAGACAGTACGTCCCAAAATATACATTGCCTGTGGAATTTCTGGAGCAGTCCAGCACTTGACCGCAATTTTAGAGTCTCAGATGATCATCGCAATTAATAACGATCCCAAGGCTCCTATTTTTAGAGTCGCCAAATATGGAATCGTAAAAGATTTGTTTGAAGTGATTCCAGTCATTATAAAGAAAGCCAAAGAGCACAATGTGCGGGTTGGACCGAAATCTAATTAGCAAAATGAAAAATAGCGAGTGGCGATTAATCAAGGCAATCGAATAAACGTGAGTATGTCGAAAATCAATGACATGAATTTGAAGCCTGATGCCCTCTTTAGAATGGAGAATGATCATCATGAGTGAAATAGAGTACGACGTCATTGTAGCAGGGGCCGGAAATGCTGCTGTAGTGTCAGCTCTTGCTGCTTGTGAGCAGGGAGCAAAAGTTCTGGTTCTGGAGAAAGCGCCCCAACACTGGAGAGGTGGAAATACATACTTCACCACCGGTGTCTTTAGAACCGTTATCAAGAATGCCCAAGAGATGATGTATAAAATCATGCCTCAGATGCCCCGGTCCCAAATTGAGTCTTTTGTGGTACCAGATTACACCAAGGACCAAATGTACGGCGATCACATGCAACTTACAGAAGGAATGGCTGATCCTGAACAATTAGAGTTAGTTGTCAAAGAATCCACCTCTATACTTGAATGGATGACCGAGCAAGGATTTGTGTGGGAACCCAGGATGAGTCCACTAGCAATCAAAAAGGATGGGAATATCTTTTTCCCTGGGAATGGTTTGCTTTTCCAAGTGCGAGGAGGTGGGGCTGGCCTCAGCGACCAAGGGTTCGATCTGATGGATAAGAAGGGCATAAAAGTTTATTATAACACGAAGGTATCCGATCTTCTGCGCGATTCAAAGGGATCGGTTGTCGGGGTGGTAGCCCAAAATAAGGACGGAGTTCAAAGAATCAAAAGCAAGGGTGTGATACTTGGCTGTGGCGGATTTGAAGCCAATCCGGCCATGAGGGCACAATATTTAGGTAAAAACTGGGATTTAGCAAAAGTTAGAGGAACCCCTTATAACACTGGAGATATGCTTAATATAGCCATGAACCATGGAGCTAATCCAGTTGGTCACTGGGGTGGATGTCATGCAGTTTTCATCGATGCCGAGGCACCTCAACCAGCTGAGCGCGAAATGCTAGATCGTACTCGTCGAGTATCTGGCTCATTTGGCATTATCGTTAACAGTAATGGGGAGAGGTTCATAGATGAAGGTGAAGATCGTTTTGATCTTGTTTATGCCAAATGTGGCCAATATTGCCTACAGCAACCTCATCTGGTCGCCTATCAGATATTTGATTCCAAAGGAAGAGATATTCTCGAGGACTATTACCAAACGGGTCGTGCCTTGGAAGTAAACTCCGTTCAGGAATTGGCTGAAGGTTTAGAGATCGATGTCGACAGATTAATCAGGACAATAGATGAGTTCAATGCCGCGGCTCATGAATCAAAAGAATTTGTTCATTCGCGGAAGGATGGAAACAGTACGATTGGCATTTCCCCTGTCAAATCCAACTGGGCTCGAAAAATAAATATCCCGCCTTACGTTGCATATGCAACGTGCTGCGGAATTACCTTTACATATGGGGGAATTCAAGTGAACCGCGAGTCGCAGGTCCTCAACACGGAGGGAGAAGTGATTCCCGGCCTCTATGCCTGTGGAGAGATTGTGGGTGGATTATTCTATCACAATTATCCGGGAGGGACAGGGCTAACCAGAGGAGCAGTCATGGGGAGGATTGCTGGCCGTAATGCTGCCGCATAAGCGAGAGTTTTCACTTGTGCGTGGGGATTCAGTTCTAGGCTTGAGGAGTTAATTGATTCTGCTAAAGGCGAAAGATTCTATTGTTACCCCAATTGGTTAGGTGAAACTTTTTTTTAACCTTGCATAGCGGGAGGAGAATACATCAATGAAATATCTTGCAAAATTTTATGAATGGGTGGGGATGGTATCTTTTGCCGGCGCTTTTCTATGCCTTATGGGCGAAATTATTTGTCGCGAACTGTTTGGCTACTCGATCGCTTGGTCGGGAGAGTTGGCGGGAATATTTGGGGTTTGGACCGTATTTTGTGGTGCTGCCGCGGTCTGGTACAAGCGAGAGCATATAATCATTAATGCCCTATTGTATCAACTGTCCGACAAAGGCAAAGCAATCGTTTTATTTCCTGCCAATATTCTTGTCCTGCTATTTGCTTTCATTATTTGTTATGGTTCATTTGATATGATGTTCCAGCAGGCACATGTGGTTACCCCTGCTATGGGGATGAATATGGCTTGGTTATATTTCTCCCTTTTCCTAAGTTCATGCGGCTATATTCTCTTTCAGATCAGCATAACCTTCGAGGCATTTAAAAACTTAAGAAATGCTATTACCTCCCCCGGAGTCTAAGTAAAGGAGAAGTAATATGATCACGATGCTGTCGCTGTTTATTGGCTTGATGCTGGTGCTGTTTTTTTTGGGCGTCCCAATTTTTGCAGCTCTCGGTTTGACGTCTATGGCAGTTCTTCTGGTCCAAAGCGATTTCACATCTATTCCCTGTGCACTCTTTGCATTGAAAATGGTGGATGGCATAAACAGTTATCTTCTTTTAGCAGCACCCTTCTATGTATTTGCAGCGTCCTGCATGAATCAAGGTTCCACAACACAACGCCTCTTTGACTTCATATGTTCCCTCGTGGGCCACGTTAGGGGGGGGCTGGGTCATGTGAATATTTTAGGGTCCATGGTTTTTG
>JAJRAB010000094.1 GCA_028683025.1 Candidatus Methanomethylicus sp.
CCTGACTATACGCAATACCATCCTACACTACTCTCAGATTAATCTAACTAATGGGGAGAGCGATGGCAAAATCCGCTCTCCCAGCCAAAAATCCAATTACTTTCCCTTTTCAGAGGCCTCTCTCTTGGCTCTTGCATCAATTGCTTTTATTGTATCGAGGGCAAATTCAGCATCCATTCTATCGATATCATCTTCCAAAGTCTTTATGCCCTTTTTGGAAACGTCTGCGAGAACCTCCTGAATCTTCTTGCCCCTCCTTTTTTCAATTTCCTTTATCTTGTCAAGGAAATATTTTTTGGAGAAACCATTTGTTTCTTCGCAGCAAGCGGGCATTTCTAGTTTTAGGCATTCGCAAGTGTCTATCAATGCCAAGCATATGTTTGGATCGCGTTCTGCAGGGCATTTATCCTGACATTGGGTCTTTGCATAATTTACTAAGCCCTCAAGATCCTTGTCGTTTATTTTCATAGATTTCACCAATTTTGGCCTCTGTTTTTAACTGTTTTTCTGCATCGCTTTTGGCTATGCGAACTCGGCAAATTCATCATTGGCCATGGATACTTTGCAAAAGGAAAGAGATAAACTTTTTACAATTAGTCGGAACCGCCCCATAAGCCGGCAGGAAAAACAAGCGTTATTTTTTTCTGCCTCGCAAACCGTAGTATATATGGGGCAATTGTATGACCAATCTCCTTAAGGACCCGATGTGGAAACACACCCGAAGGGAGCTGCATTTTGTTGATGCAACTTCAAACGTTACTGAGACTGCACAAAAGATGAAGCAAAATGAGGTCGCAAGCATTTTGGTTTCAAAAGATGATATAGCCATAGGCATAGTTACTCAAAAGGATATTTTGAATAAGATCGTTGCAGAGGGGAAGGATCCAAAAATTATCAAAGTCAGCGAGATAATGTCCACTCCTCTTATTACCATAGGCAAAAATGAACCACTTGAAAAAGCATTGGAATTAATGAAGAAATACAACACAAGAAGGATACTCGTGGTTGATGAAAAAGGGAAGCCCTATGGCCTCTCAGTAGAATTAAAAATATGTGGCGATCTTCTGGACAGTCAGTTAAGGATGGATGCCCTCAAATCCACCTCGTGGCTTGAACAGCACATTATCGAAGTGACTGACTATGAACTCAAGCACCACCCTGAGATCGAAGAAGAAACAACCGAATGAAGCCCCCCTGGGTGTCAATCAAGTTAAGTAAAAGGATGTACTCTTAAAGCGTCTGAAATCAATGCTGTGAACTACTCAGCTGTAACAAAAACAAGGTGTAAATTCTTTTCCATTTTTTCAAATACTCCTGTCTTCCATTTTTTAATCGTCCTTTGTTATCTTTTTCCGATTTGATTAAAATTCAACTCTTTTGGATCAGTTGGAGAGATAAGTTTTATAGTTGCATCGTACTTCGATATCCAAAAAGAGGTGGCAATGATGGGCGGACGTCAAAAAACAACCATACTTAACCCAATTAAAGAGGAAAAGAAGAAAGAAAAACCTCAGCAGTGAGAGTGAAGTAAGGAATACTTATGATATTAAAGCGGAAAAACTCCATAACGATTTTCTTACCTGTCTCCATATTGGCTGATGTACCCAGCCTTGTGGAGAAGACTTTTAAAATTGGTCAGATAGCAAGGGCAGCATCGATTTACAGGGTAGATGGAGTTGTAATCTACCGAGAGAGCTCCGGCTCTAACCGGGAAGATGCGCTGCTTATCCGGGACATCCTGAATTATGTAGAGACGCCTCAATATCTGAGGAAGAAGCTATTCCCCTTGTCTGAATCCTTGAGGTTTGCCGGCATGCTGCCTCCCCTTAGAACTCCCCATCATCCTCTAGAATCTACAAAAATTGATTACAGAGAAGGGTTTGTCCTTCGTTCAGACGACAGGGGATCCCTAGTAGATGTGGGCTTGAGATCGCCTGTAACAAGCATAGCGCGGCTCCCCCTTAACCGGAGAGTGACTATGCGGCTCGTTGATGGTTTGTGGGTCCCCTCTTCCAAAGATGACGTTCCATACTATTGGGGATACTCAGTCTCACTTGAATTTAAAGGATTAACAAAATTGCTTGAGTCAAGCCGTTTTGACAGCATAATAGCCACATCTCGCATTGGGACGCCCTTGGCTGAAGCTACCGAAGACTTGAGAGAATCCCTTGCCACAGGAAAAAATATTGCCCTGCTCTTTGGATCGCCTGCTGAAGGCCTTCATGAAATTGTGAAACGAGAGGGGGCTGAAATTGAAGATTTAGCGGATCTTGTTGTAAACCTGGCACCGGACCAGGGCACTGCTACCATTAGAACGGAGGAGGCAGTAATGATATCCCTTGCAGTAATGGCATCCCTTGAAGCAACGACTCACCACTGATTAACTGCCATCATCAAGCAGATTTAGTTCTTCCGCAGTTCAAGAGATAGAAATATATTTCAGTAATACTGCTATCAACAAGCTAGTTTAGACTGGAGAGGTTACTAATGGGACATCGAAGTAAGAATGCGCCGCGTAGAGGCTCGCTAATGTACTATCCTAGGGTTCGAGCCAGGCGTATCACCGGGAGAATAAGGACATGGCCATCCGTGGCTGGCGCTCCCAAGATGCTAGGTTTTGCTGGTTACAAAGTAGGCACAACTCACATAGTTATGATTGAGAATAGGCCAAAGAGCCCGCTGTTCGGAAAGGAGGTCTTCAAGGAAGTAACAGTTCTGGAAACGCCTCCTCTCTTCGTTTATGGACTGAGGGCATATGTAAAGGCACCAAAGGGCATGAGAACCCTTGGGGAAGTATTAACATCGTCAATGCCAAAGTTCTCCGAGAGAACAATCGAGATTCCAAAGGAATACGATCCAGCCCCTATCCAGGCTTCACTGGATGCGAACCTGGGGAACATCTCCGAGATAAGAGTCCTAGCCATAACTCAGCCAAACAAGCTTGGTTTTGGCAAGAAGACGCCGGAAATATTGGAAGTAAAAGTTGGCGGAGACGACATTAAGGCTATTTATGAATACGCAAAATCCATTCTTGGAAAAGAAATCAAAGCGAAGGACTTCTTTGCTGACGGTCAGATTGTGGATGTTACTGGCGTTACCAAAGGAAAGGGCTTTGCTGGTGCAGTTAAGAGATTCGGAGTAAAAATCCAGCCCAACTGGCATAAGCACCGGAAGGGCAAGAGGGTTGTCGGATCTATCAGCCCATCCAAACCGCACATGATGTTTACAATTCCAAGGCCAGGCAAGATGGGATTCCACCAAAGAACTGAATATAATAAGAGAATCATGAAAGTAAGCGAGAATCCGAAGGACATTAATGTCCTAGGAGGTTTCCTCCATTACGGCCTTGTAAAGAATGATTATTTACTTATTGAAGGCACATTGCCTGGACCTGTCAAAAGGTTGATCAGGGTTAGATATCCAGTCAGATCCAAGCCTTCAAAGCTCGAAGCTCCCAAGGTTGTTACAATCTCCTTGGCTTCAAAGCAGGGGGTTTAATAGATGCCAAAGAAATCAACAGTAGAAACAGCAAGGATAGTCAACGTTCACTCGCTAGACGGCAGCATCAAGGGCGAAACGCCTCTGCCAGAAGTGTTTTCGACTGAAATAAGGCGCGATCTGGTCCGCAGAGCAGTGCTCTCAGGCCAGTCGGCAAGGATCCAACCTCGGACAAACGACTACTATGCAGGCAAAAAAACAAGCGCCATGAGCCTTGGTGTAGGTTTGGATCTCGCACGTGTGCCAAGGGTGAAGGGCGACCATAATCCCGCATCCGGTCAGGGTGCTTTTGTACCCAATGTTGTGGGAGGAAGGGCGGCGTTCCCAACCCAATTGGAAAAGAAATGGCGTGAGAGGATTAATGATAAGGAACGCAGGCTTGCAATGAAATCTGCCATTGCCGCCACAGGCAACCTGAAGCTTGTGCAGGAGAGGGGTCATCTGGTCGGCGATAATGCTGTGCCTTTTGTAGTTTCTGACGATCTCAAGAGCGTCAATAAAGCCTCGGAATTCCGCGAGTTCCTGAAAAGCGCAATGTTGATCCAGGACATCATCCGTGCCAAGGAGGGCATTAAAGAGAGGTCTGGAAGGGGCAAGACCAGGGGAAGAAGATGGGTAAAACCGAAATCCATCCTGCTGGTTGCCGATGAGATCAGCCCAGCTGTGAGACTTGCTGCAAGGAACTTTAGTGGTCTGGATTTTGCTGAGGTGAGTTCGCTCAATGTAGAGCGGCTGGCCCCTGGCGGTCATCCGGGAAGGCTTACTATATGGACTGAATCTGCCTTCAAGAAACTTGATGAATTGTACGCGTGAATGGTGATTGAGAATGCAACTTAGCGACATAATTATCAGACCGGTCTCCTCTGAATCCGCTCTAGAGAGGGTTGAAAGGGAGAACAAGATTACTTTCATTGTAAACCCTAATGCCAATAAGAAGGAGATCAAACACGCTGTGGAGAAGCTTTACAGCGTAAAGGTAAAGTCAGTGAATACGCTGATAACTGCTTCAGCTGAAAAGAAGGCAACTGTTGTCCTTGAGAAGGAATTCCTGGCAACGGAACTTGCAACAAAAATAGGCTTACTTTAAGGTGTTATAAATGGGAAAGAGACAATTACTTCAGAGAAGGGGCCGCGGTGGAGCGGTCTTCAAATCACCCTCCTGGCGCCACATGGGGCGCGTAAGCTACCCCCAGGTCACGCCGG
The DNA here is from genome assembly GCA_028683025.1 of Candidatus Methanomethylicus sp. Lineage (GTDB taxonomy): Archaea > Thermoproteota > Methanomethylicia > Methanomethylicales > Methanomethylicaceae > Methanomethylicus. The sequence goes on from JAJRAB010000094.1 coordinate 4,702, forward strand.
ATGAGAAGGCAGGATCTGCCGAATTCATTATAAAGGATATTATACATGAGTCAGGCAGAGGCGCTCCTGTAATCATTGCCAAGAACAAGGAAGGCATCACCTCGCTGATGGTTGCGCCAGAAGGCACCTACGTGGGTCAAAGATTATTCTTTGGCTCAAAAGCCCCTATTAATGCAGGCAATGTGCTTCCGTTGGATGTAATACCCGAAGGAACTCTCATCTGTAATATTGAGGGATCTGTCGGCGACGGTGGCAGTTATGTGAGATCTGCTGGTGGATATGCAACACTCGTATCCCGAACTCCAGAAAAAGTGCTTTGCCAATTCCCTTCGGGGACCATAAAGCCATTCGACCTCCCCTGCAGGGCTACCATCGGAATAGTTGCTTCGGGAGGCATGGTTGAGAAGCCTATGCTCAAGGCAGGTGTAAGCTACCACAAATTTAGGGCAAGATCCATTAAGTACCCGCTTGTGAGGGGTAAGGCAATGAGTTCCTATGCCCATCCACACGGTGGAGGATCACATCCCAAGGGTGGGAGGCCAGTGAGCAGAAATGCTCCGCCAGGGCAGAAAGTAGGTATAATCGCATCCAGAAGAACTGGAAGGACAAAGAAGTAACAATAAATGAATATTGCAAAATGGAGGAAATGATATGGCTCTGAGAGAGTTCACATACCGCGGCTATACCAGTGCCCAGCTATTGGGCATGCCGATGGATGAGTTCATCAAGTTGCTGCCAAGCAGGCAGAGACGCTCCCTGCTGCGAGGATTGACCCCTGAGCAGAGATCGCTCTTTGAGAGGATCAGGAAGGCAAAAACCGCAGCTACCAAGGGAAAGAAGGTAGTCATAAGAACCCACTGCAGGGATATGATCATTCTGCCTGAGATGATCGGCCTTAACATTTCGGTACACAATGGGAAGGAGTTCGTACAGATTGAGATCCTGCCTGAGATGATCGGCAAATATCTCGGCGAATATGCCATAACCTGTGGCAAAGTCACCCACGGTGCACCAGGCCTCAAAGCAACCCGAAGCTCGATGTTCGTTCCGCTTAAGTAAGCGGATATCGGCTTTGCATTTTTCCTTTTTTTCATATTTTTTGAATTATAACCTAACTTCTCGTGAAAAACTTTTTATAGTGCACCCAAGTTGTAAACTTGCAATTCGCGTCATCATGATAAAATGATTGGATGTGTATTCAATGCCTGAATGGGGATATTCAATAGTCGATGTGGATCCAGACAGAATGGCAAAGGCTAGCGGTAGAGATTTACATATATCGCCTAGGGAAGCCAGGGAGATCTGTGAAGCAATACGATACATGAAGTTGGACGAAGCTATCAAGTACCTTGAACGTGTGAAGGAAAAGAAGGAAGGAGTCCCATACGGAAGGTTCAATACAAACGTCCCGCACCATGCCGAAATATCTTCGAGGTGGGGGATTCCGTCGGGAAGATACCCCGTAAAGGCATCGTCAGAGATCATAAACGTTTTGAAGAACGCAAAGGCGAATGCTGAGAATAAGGGCTTGGATACTGAAAAGCTCAGGATTAAGCATGCCTGTGCCCAAGCTGCCATGCAGCTCAGGAATTACATACCAAGGGCATTCGGCAGATCAACACCATTCTATCATCCGTTGACCCATGTTGAGATTGTAGTCGAGGAGGCAGGAAATTGAGCGTAATGCGTTTTTTTGTTAATAAGGCATCAAAGAATATGGTAATAGACAATTATCTGAAGAGCGAACTCAAGAGGGCTGGCTATGCTGGAGTAGAGTTCCAGAAGACGCCACTTGGCAACCGGGTAGTGATCTACGCTGAGCGACCAGGAATGGTCATCGGGAGGCAGGGTGCAACCATCAGGGATCTTGCTCACGTGATCGAGACCAAATATTCCCTTGAGAATCCCCAGATTGCTGTTATCCCGGTTCAGTGTCCAGAATTGAATGCCAGGATAATGGCAGGAAGGGTAGCTTCAGCCCTGGAGAGGGGAATCCACTTCAGGAGAGCAGCGTTCATCGCGCTCAGGCAGATCAACGAGGCAGGCGCGAGGGGAGCTGAAATAGTCATCCGAGGGAAGCTTTCAACCGAAAGATCTAGGTATGAAAAATTCAAATCGGGAGCAATCTTAAAGGCGGGCCAGCCAAGGAAAACTGCCGTTGATTCGGCAGTGACCCATGTCCAGCTAAAGCCTGGAATGTTTGGAATTCAAGTCAACATCTACCTGCCTGTAAACACAATAGATGACATCCATATTGTCGAATCTGCTCCAAAGGCAGCGGAGTGATGAGAAATGGCGATATTCAGAATAAATGAAATCCGCAGAATGAGCAAGGAGGAGCGGGCTACGAAGCTTGGTGAGCTTAAGGCTGAATTGTCAAAGATGATGGCAACCAAAGCCATGGGTGGCTCTATGGAAAACCCCTCCCGAATTGGCCTGTTGAAGAAGACCATTGCGAAGTTCCACACAATCAACCGGGAAGAGGAACTGGGCATCGCCAAGGCTAAGGAGGCAGGGAAGGAGGAATCTAAGAAATGAGACTCACACCTTTCAACCTGATTCACCACGATCTGATAGGATTAAATGTGAGAGTTGCAGTTTCTACTGATCCGACTCAGAGGGGTATTGCGGGCAAAGTCATTGATGAGACTGCCAATATGCTCACTCTTTCCACTGTTCAAGGAGATCGGATGGTTTCAAAGCACAATTCTAGATTTAGTTTTTACCTGCCAGAAGAGGTCATGGTTGATGGAAGTGAGATAGCCTTTAGTCCTGATGAGAGGCTGAAGAGGCTACAAAGGAGGCGGCTATAAGTGTCACAGGCAATTAAAGAAACAAAAACAACTTCATGCAGTGATGAGAATTGCCCGGTTCATGGGACCTTATCAACAAGGGGAACTACCCTGATCGGGAAAGTAGTTAGTGATAAGATGCACAAGACTGTAGTGGTTCAGATAGACTATTTGCACCACTTTCCAAAATTCATGAGATATGGAAAACGAAAATCTAAATTCCATGCCCACAATCCTCCTTGCATCGAGGCCTCAAAGGGCGATACGGTACGCATAGTTGAATGCAGACCTTTGAGCAAGACTGTTTCATTTGTTGTGGTTGAGAAGAAAGGTGGGGTCTGAGGATGGCGAAGAGAGGTAAGGGTTTAGGAGGAGGCATAACCTACAGGCCTGGCATTAGTGCCGGTCTGCAGCACGAATCGCTTCTGAAATGCGCGGATAATAGCGGTGCCAAAGTTGTAATGATAATTGGCGTTCCACGAGTCAAGACACGGATCAGGAGAGTCGCTTCAGCTTCCGTCGGTGACAAGGTTATCGTATCAGTGAAGGAAGGCACTCCTGAAGTAAGACGCCAAATCTTCCACGCAGTTATAGTTAGGCAGAGAAAGCCATTCCGTAGGGGCGATGGCACATGGATCCAGTTTGAGGATAATGCAGGTGTTATTGTAACTGAAGAAGGCGAAACCAAGGGCACTGAGATCAGAGGCCCAGTTGCAAAGGAAGCTGCTGAGAGATGGCCAAAGGTGGCGGGACTCGCCTCAATAGTACTATAATCAAATTGATATGAAATCATAGGTGATCATATTGACCAGCACAAAGCCAAAAGTTCAAAGAAAGGCGCTTTCGCAGTTTGAGGAAAGGGTTGCAGCTTTGCGATCCCCATTATCCAAAGATCTGAGGGCGCAGTATAAGGTACGCACTGCCCATGTTAGGAAGGGCGACACCGTGATAGTCACCCGAGGTGACTATAAAGGCCACGAGGGGAAGGTCAGCGGCATAAACACTTCAGAGATGAGGATAACCATGGAAGGCGTTAACATGGCTAAGATGGACGGAACAAACAAGCCCGTGATGATACCGCCATCAAAAGTCAAGATTAGTAAACTAGATTTTTCAGACAAAGAGAGAAAGAAGGTTTTCGAGTCAGGAGCTAAATTTAAGGAGGATGGAATATGACAAGACATCTTACAACTTACGAGGCCCCACGATTCTGGCCCATCAAGATTAAAGAACACATGTTCACAGTAAGGCCGAACGCAGGTCCGCATCCGCTTAAGCAGTCAATACCGCTTGGTATTGTGCTGAGGGACATACTGAAATTTTCAAAGTCCCTCGTCGAGGGGAAAAAACTACTTGCCGAAGGAAAGGTGTTTGTAGACGGAAAAGCGCAATCTGACTACAAGTATCCCGTCGGTCTGATGGATGTTATCTATCTTAAGCCGGCAGACGCCTATTACCGAGTATTGCCGAATTCAATTAACAAAATGGCTTTGGTGAAGATTTCGCCTGAGGAGGCAACTTTTAAACTGGCAAGAATTGTTGGCAAAAGGCTCTTGCGCGATGGCAAAGCCCAACTGAACTTCCACGATGGGAGGTCATTGGTTCTGAAGATCGACGATCCTTTCAATGTAGAACTGCCCTATCAGTTGATGGACTCGGTCAAGTTGTCCATCCCAGACGGCCAGTTGATGGAGAACATTTCATTTGAGGAAGGAGCATACGTTGCCGTTACTGGTGGAACAAAGATCGGCAAGTTTGGCACGCTCATGGAAACGCCAGCAAAAAGAAGTCCAAATAAATTGGCAAGAGTCCTTATTGGAGATGCCGAAACTACCGTTACGCTTAAGTATATATTCCCGATAGGTAAGGGAAGTCCTGTCATCAATATAATTGGAGAAGTGCAATAAAATGTCCGCGGGTGCTGACGCCGCTTCAAGCGGCGAATTGAACCCCATGCGACAAATACGAATCGGAAAAGTAATTGTCAACATGGGATTAGGCGAGGGTGGAGAGAAACTAGAGAAAGCTATGACTGTCCTAGAGTCTCTCACCGGAGTAAAACCATGCCCAAGAAAGGCAAAAAAAGCAATCCGGGAATTCGGAGTGCGAAAGGGCGAAAACATTGCATGCATTGCGACGCTGCGTGGAGACTCTGTTGACGAATTCATAAAAAGAGCTTTCGAGTCCCTGAAGAATAAAATTAAAGAGAGCTGCTTTGATGATTATGGAAATGTGTCCTTTGGAATCAAGGAACATATCAACATGCCTGGCACAAAATATGACCCACGTCTCGGCATATATGGCATGAATGTCTGCATAGTGCTTGAGAGACCAGGCTACAGGGTAGCCCGAAGGGGAAACCATCCTGGCAAGATAGGCGCTGAACACAGGGTCAACAAGGAAGAATCCATTGCGTTCATCAAAGAACGCTTTGGGATTACGCTAATAGGAAAGGAGGAGTAATTATGGGTAAGTATCATCATGCTAAAGAAAGGAAATTTGGAAAGGGCAGCAGGCGCTGCAAGCGCTGTGGCTCTAAAGGCAGCACAATCATCAGGCGCTACAACCTTAATCTTTGCAGGCAGTGCTTCCGAGAATCAGCCGAGAACCTCGGATTCAAGAAATACCTCTAAGGTGATATGACATGTGGGTTCAAGATTCTCTTGCTAACGCGCTTGTAAATATTATGAACAGCGAGGAGAGAGGAAAGAGCGAATGTATAGTAACGCCCGCTCCAAAGCTTATTGCTAATGTATTGCGAACTCTGCAGAAATCGGGCTATGTTGGTGAATTCGAATTCATTGACGACGGAAGGCTTGGAAAGCTCAGAATTCAACTGCTGGGTAGGATAAACAAGTGCGGCATAATTAAGCCCTACTTCTCCGTTTCCTATACCGAGCTGGAAGATTGGGCGCACAAATACCTGCCAGGTAAGGACATTGGTCTTCTCATACTCACTACCTCGAAAGGCATAATCACACACAAAGATGCCATTGCCAACAGAGTTGGCGGCAGGCTAATGGCCTACGTCTATTAAGGGGGGGGAATAATGATGTCCGAATATACCAATATCGATGTTGAGATTCCCGAAGGCGTTCAGGCTACTGTTACGGATTCCACTGTTGTGGTTACGGGACCAAAGGGTAAAATTACTAGAGATTTTGCCCACACAAGGCTCATAATATCAATGACCGGCAACGTGATCAGCATATCTGCACCGCAAAAAGGGAAACGCCTCAAGGCATTGGTGGGAACTGTAGCTGCCCATATAAAGAACATGTTCAAGGGCGTAACCATAGGCCACATTTATAAAATGAAAGTGATCTATGCCCACTTCCCGATCACTGTTAAAGTGGCGGGGAAGACCGTTTTCATTGAAAACTTCATGGGCGAGCGGTCAAAGAGGCTTGCCACGATTGTCGGCAACGTTAAAGTTTCAGTTCAAGGTGATGAGCTGATTCTGGAAGGAATGGATAAAGAAGAAATTGGCCAGACTGCTGCAAACATACACGGCGCAGCCCATGTCAAGAAAATGGATCCTAGAGTCTTCCAGGACGGCGTCTACGTTTCAGGGAGGGCGTGATAATGGCAAAGTCTTCACCAAGCAAGATCAAGAGAGCGCTCAAACAAAAGGAAAAGATAGCCAGTGAGAGGCCAGAATTCAAGAGGTCCGAGACCCACCGTTTTACACGGCTTGGCGAGAAGTGGCGCAGCAGCAAGGGAATCCGATCCAAGATGCGGTTAAAGAAGAGGAGCAGATCCGCCATCGTTGAGACGGGATACCGAAGCCCAGTTGCAGTGAGGGGCATGCGCATGAACGGCAAGACCGAAGTAATGGTGTACCAGGTAAGCGATTTGAAAAACATAGATCGCAAGACGCAAATTGCCAGGATCTCCGCAACTGTTGGCGCAAAGAAGCGTAGCGAGATAATCAAAACAGCCGATGCTCAGCGAATCCTGATTGTCAACCTCAGGCCATCCGAGATGCCAGCAGCGCAGCCTGAAGAGAAGACCGAGGAAGAAGGTACTGCTGAGACCAAGGAAGAGGAATCGGAGAATAATGAATCTGAAGATGATGATTCTAACAAAAATGAGAAAGAGGGTGAGCGCAAGTGAGTCTTAGAAACCAGAAGAGAATAGCCGCTGATGTAATGAAGATCGGAGAAACCAGAGTCTGGATAGACCCCGAGCGCTTCGAAGATGTAAGCGCGGCAATTACACGCAGTGACGTGCGCTCATTAGTTGATGATGGCGCAATAAAAACACGACCACAGATCGGCGTCAGTAGAGGGAGGAGCAGGCATAAACATAAGCAGAAGAGGAAAGGATTGCGCAAAGGTCCGGGCAGCAGAAAGGGCGTCGTCGAAGGCGACGAATGGATGGATCGGATCCGCTCTATGAGGGAATTCCTCAGGCTTCTCAGGAAAAGGAAGATCATCACACCCAGTGTCTATAGGATGCTCTATCTGAAGGCGAAGGGTGGGGCTTTCCATGACAAGAGGCAATTGAAATCTTATATTGAAGAACATGACTTGGCGAGGAGATAAAAATGGCAAGAGGTACTATTTACAGAGTCGTCTTCCGCAGAAGGCGCGAGGACAAAACCGACTACCGCATCAGGAAGAGGCTCATAATGAGCGGCTCACTCCGAGTAGTAATTAGGAAGAGCCTTAATCATATGAACCTCCAGATAGTTGAGGCAAAAATTGAGGGCGACAACGTGTTGACGCATGCAAGCACCATTGAACTGAAAAAGTACGGTTGGAAGGGCAGCACTGGAAACCTGCCCGCTGCATACCTTGCAGGCTATTTGCTTGGCAAGAGGGCGCTGAAGAAAGGTCTCAATGCGGCTATAGTTGACTTCAATGGATACAAAATGACCGGTTCCAACAGGCTTTTTGCTTCACTGAAAGGCGTGATCGATGCAGGGATTGAAATCCCCCACAATGAAAAAGTGATCCCAGAAGAAGAGAGAGTGAACGGGGCACATATCGCGCAATACGCTGAACTGATCCAGAAGGAAGATCCCTCAAAATATCAGGCTTATTTCTCCCAATATTTGGCCGCAGGCCTTACCCCCGAAAAGCTTGTAGAGCACTTCGAGGAGGTAAAGGGAGCGATAGATAAAGAGGTGCAGTAATTTGGCATACCAGACAGTACAATGGGTACCGAGAACATCTCTCGGAAAACAAGTGCTTGAGGGCAAGATTACAAGCATAAGGGAAGTCTTCGAACAAAATATACCGATCAAAGAGCCAGAGATTGTTGATGCCCTTATCCCAGACATGAAACATGAGGTTTTGGACGTTAACATTGTCCAAAAGCAAACTGATGCAGGAGAGATCACCAAATTCAAGATAGGCGTGGTCGTCGGTAACGGCGATGGATATATCGGCATTGGAATCGGCAAATCAAAGCAGATGCGTTTCGCAATAGACAAGGCGGTTGCTGATGCAAAACTCAACCTTACTCCTGTAAGGCGAGGGTGCGGCAATTGGGCTTGCACCTGCGGAAAGCCGCACAGTCTGCCTTTCAAGGTCGATGGCAAGAACGGAAGTGTTTCGGCAACACTTATTCCGGCACCCAAGGGAATTGGCCTCATAGGCGGTGCAGTCGCAAAGACAATCCTAAGCTTTGCAGGTATAAAGGATGCCTGGGTGGTTTCCTATGGAGAGACCCGGACAACCATTAATTTCGCTGGAGCCATTTACGAGGCCCTTAAGAATACTTACAGATTCAAACAGTGAGGTATTTACAATGAAACTCTATCTAGTCATAAGGCTAAGGGGAAGAATGGGGCTTGCGCCTGAAACCTTGGATACCCTTGAGAGGATGAACATTCCGGCCAAGCACAATGCTGCCCTTATCCAGGATACACCATCAAATGTGGGCATGATAAACAAGGTTGCAGACTATATAACCTGGGGCGAGATCGACAAGGATTCTCTGGTGGCACTTCTGAAGAAGAGAGGTAGGCTCCCCGGAGATGAACGCATAACTGATGAATTCTTGAAGACAGAAGGATTGGGGTCTTTTGAAGAAGTAGCAGCAAAAATGCTCGAAGAAGGAAAAGTCCCTGAGCCAATCAAGAAAACCTTTAGATTGACCCCGCCAAGCGGTGGTTTCAAGAAACACATTACTCGACACATTAAATCTGGCGGAGAACTTGGCTACAGGGGTCCAGCCATCGCTGAACTTGTGAAAAAGATGATCTAAGGGACTTCTTTCCCTTCTTTTTACTTTTTCTAGTTTTTTTCTTAGCTCATCGGAAAACCAGGCCGATTGGAAAAATTATTGCAAAGTTTTGCCTTTTTTTCACTTTGGCACATTTGCAGGCAGGGATAAAAAGTAAGATATTTAAGATAGGCGCAGTTTTTGTATTCGCTAATCATAGTGGTGTTTACAGATGGTAGTCAGAAGAGATCGTAAAGTTCGCAGGCAACGCGGCTCCAGGCTATATGGATGGGGAACCATTGGACAGCACAGAAAATCCGGAATGCGTGGAGGATTTGGAGAAGCTGGAAAGCACAAGCACAAATGGAGCTACGTCACTACCTACGAGAAAGATCATTTTGGTAAAAATGGTTTTGTAAGGCCATCAGCCGTAATTCAGGAAGTGGCGGCTATCAACGTTGGCTCAATATCTGCCCTTATTCAGGGAAAAGTTCTTTCCCAGGACGAGAAGGGAAGGGCAATGTTGAATCTTTCAGAGTTTGGCTTTGACAAAATGCTAGGCTCTGGAAAGATTGACTTTCCGATAGTTGTTAAGGCAACCAGCATAACTGAGCTGGCAAAGAAAAAGATCACAGAAGCGGGCGGAGAAGTAGTACAAGCTGAGTGAAGGCTCCATGGCCCGCATTTTGGAGTTAATGGATCCGATAGTGCGGCGGCTTCCTGAAATTCCAAAGCCGCAACGCAAGGTAAACCTGAAGGAGAAGGCACTCTGGACAATAATTGCCCTAGCTATTTACCTCGTCATGGCAGAGATACCCATGTATGGGGTTCCCTATTTCCAAACTGGTTATGAGCAATTCTTCTTCTACAGAGTGATTTTCGCATCAAAGAAAGGTTCATTGATGGAACTTGGAATCGGACCCATTGTCACTGCGGGCCTCATAATGCAGATCCTTGCTGGCTCAAAGATACTCAATGTTAACATGTCTAACCCCAAGGATAGGGGTTTGTTCACAGGTACCCAGAAAGTTCTTGCGGTAGCTATGACCGCATTCGAAGGATTAGCCTATATTTGGGGAGGCTCATACGGAACCACTACGCCTCTCATTGGTGGATTAATCCTAGGGCAGCTTGTGGCAGTTGGAATTATTGTTATGCTTCTGGACGAAATGATACAAAAGGGATGGGGCCTTGGAAGTGGAGTGAGCCTTTTCATCCTCGCAGGAGTTGCGCAACAGGTAATTTGGTTGACATTTTCACCGATTGGTCCATTGGCTGACGGCAAATCCCTTGGCGCTATAGTGGCTCTGTTCCAGACGATGTTGAGTGGTGAAAACATCCTCTCCGCCTTTTCACGATATCCGTACCCTGACATGACCGGTTTTCTGGCCATGATATTGGTGTTCTTTGTGGCGGTTTACCTGGAAGGAATGAAAATTGAAATCCCTGTTGCCTATGCCAAATACGGGGGAATGCGGGCAAAGATCCCTCTAAAATTCATGTATGTCTCAAACATTCCAATTATCCTCGCATCCGCCTTGTTTGCAAACTTCTACTTGTTGGGACAGGTCCTCTGGACTAATTTCAATCCC
>JAJRAB010000107.1 GCA_028683025.1 Candidatus Methanomethylicus sp.
AACTGGTCCCAGGTCTTCACGGACGCACTGGCAGGCACCAAGATCCTGAACCTACAGGCTTACCAGGATAACCAGACAGCCCAGTTGGACCTGGCCCAGGGGAGGCTCCAGGCGGTGGTTATAATCCCGGCAGGGTTCGGCGCCAGCTGCTTCTCATTTCTGGCCTCACCCGGTGACGCCTCCAAGTGGGTCAATACATCGGTGCCGCTCTACTTCGACGGCGGATCCCTCTTCGCCACCCAGGCCCTAGCACCGATATTCCAGCAGGTGCTTGGCTCCCTCCTTAGCGCCTCCCAAACTGCGGCACGCCCGGTCCAGCTGAGTACCCCTTCACTGGTGGAAGTGGACAGGACCTCAGCCTTCGACTACATGGCCCCCGGCATGTTCGCCTTCGCGTCCATTTTCATGATAATGATCGTGGCCCAGTCCTTCTCTTCGGATAAGGAGAGCGGGCTACTGAGAAGGATCCGCATGACGCCCACAACACCATCGGAGTTCATTGGCAGCCAGGTCGTCTCATCCATGGTGACCGCTGTCATTCAGGCTGCCATCATCTTCGCCCTAACCTACCTTATGGGCTTCAGGCCCCCTGTGAGTGTTGCAACCATGACGTTGGCCTTTGCCCTCGTCCTGGTCTTCTCGCTCTGCAACGTGGGCTTCGGGCTGATCACAGCTACCTTGGCGAAGTCTTCCGGGGGAGCCACGGGCATAGCCTTCATCTTCCTTCTGCCCCAGCTGTTCCTGGGGACTTTTGTTGGCGCGTCACTATCCGGAGCAGCCCAGTCGGTCAGCAGGTTTGTTCCCAGCTACTACATGACTGATGCTCTCACTTCCCTGCTGCTGAGGGGGGCACCGATGACAAGCCCTACGATCCTCATGGATGCCCTGGTGCTCAGCATATCGAGCATTGCGATCCTGGCGGCTGGCATTTGGCTCTTCGGCAGGCACCTGAGGGATTAGCACAGGAGGGACCAAGATGAAGCCGGCAAGGAAAGCCCGAGGAAAAATAATTGTGGATCTCCCAGCCCTGATCAGGGAAGCCAAATTGTCGGAGGACAGGGAAGCCTATCGCACGTTGGAGGCATGCAGCTCTTACCGGTTGGGGGTTGTAGCGAGGATTGGCTCTGATGGGCAAGAGGCCGTTTTACTCGAGCTCCTCCTTCTACCTGGGGGGCGTGAGGTTGACATCGAATCAATGGAGAAAAAGATTGCCGCCATTAGGCGATTGCAGGAGTCCGGTTATGACATTAGTAATGAGGAAGATGGAAGCATCTCCTGCGAAATGGCTGTCACCGCTTCAGACTTGGGCGAGACGTATGGAAAGGTTTCTGATATCCTGGCAAAGCTGTATGATGAAGGATGTAGGTAATTAGGTTATCAGTTACCGATGGGTGCGTCCCAATTCCAGGAATTGGATTAGTCTTAGCATGCAAGAACTTTTTATGAGAAAAAGCCAATAATCTGAAAATCAACCTTCTGAAAGTGACCGCAATTGAGAACGCTTTGGAGGGGAAGACTGAGATGAACACCGTCCATGGTAGTGCTCCCCCAATCTTCCCATGCAACGACTTTCCGCGGTGGTAACGCCAGATTATTAGATCAAGGCGCTCCTGGATTCATCCCATCCTGCATCCTGCCCGTTGCATTTCCATATTCCCATTGGCTTCGCTCCCCCTTACGGGTTCGTTCCACCGTTCGGTTATGTGGCAATGCCGTTTCAGGCTCGTCTCGTTCTCAATCGCGGCAAAAAATACTCTCATGCCGCATAAAAAAGGATTTTTGTTAAAGATAAATAACTATTATTCAGGAATGCTAATGTTTAACTAGCAGTGCCCAGCCGGCATTGGTTGTGGCCTGTTTCCATTCTTTTCTGACCTGCAATGCATCCAGTAAATGATAATAATGTTAGCATAAGTTGATCCACTGTTTTTAATCCAACCATCGGCACAGAATCTAATTTGTTAACGGCTATTAATTCGTAATAATGATTTTTATTAATTATTACTGCGAGTTCAGTCTTTGTGAGTTATTGGATGAATAAAACAACTGCTTGGCAAATCGGCCCTATCCAGAACCTCAAGACCTTTCACGCTTTCCTTCCAACTCAAATGGAATAAGCGCTCATCCAAAATGTTATTTTGCATAAAATTTTCTGTAAAGGAGTATCGTGATGACTGCATCAACCCCTGCGGAGAAAAGCACATCAGATGCGTAGTGGGCTCCAACAACAATTCGAGATGCCCCTACAAATAGGCCCCATCCAATCACTAGACTGACCACCATTATCTTTCGGAAATCGCTCCATCGAAGCTCTCTTACAGAAATTAAAAGTGGAAGAAAAATGAAACTCATGGCGGCATGGCCAGACATGAAGCTGTTATTTCCAGTTATGCCTTGAGGTAAGTACCATGGTGTAAAATTGCTGTAATCCGTGTAAAGATCCCTAAATCTCACTCTTCCAAAAAACAATTTGGCGGTTTGAACAATCAGCAATGGACCTAGGATTGCCAGAATAATAATAATTGCGGACATGGGGCGATAACTCCTCCAATCCTTGTTCCATGTAAAAATTATGAATAGGGTTATTGGAATGACTAAAAGGATGCCTAATAGCGCATCGTCGACTTTATTTTCCATAACTGCATAAATCGTGTAGATGATCCCGATTATTATTGAAAAATAGCCTGGAATCTTCTGTTCCTTCAAATTTTTTAAATATCCCCCGATTAAGGCTGATAATGCGATGGATATTAAGCCATAACTGGGAAGATTGCCATATTTAGATCCCAAATAACCCCAGAGCGAATTTTCGTCAATTACACTTAATGATATATTGAGATCAAACATCCCAAATACGATGGCTAAAACTAGCCATGATAATGAGGTGATTGATAATGGTTGGCATAGTTGTGATTGCAAAACTTTGCTTAGTTTTATGCAGTCATTCTTAATGTAATTAAAGCACAATCGCATACTCTATATCATCTGGTTTTCATTCAGGTAATTCTTTGACTAATGCTTCGAAGTTTTCGATATTGGCTTTGTAATCCTCTGGATACTCCTCGATCGATGGTGTTCAAAGGGTTCATCTATCTTTCCCAAGGAATTATTGGGCGCCGACCCTTTTTAACCTCCCAAGGAAAGGCCTTATCACAAGCCTGGTGCCCGCAACCAGCGTTATCGCATATATGGCAATGCTGATTTCTGCAATGAGGTATAGGTCCCAGGTAAAATATATGAGAATCACGGAAAGGCCTAGTGCATAAAACATTGCAAATAGGCCAAAGTTGAAGTTCCGGTAGGGATCAACTGCCCTTCCATGCAAGGGCAACTTCTTGCAGTGGGCAGCGCTCCTCGCCAAGCTGTCCCCCAGCAGGTACAGGGATACATAAAACAAAGCGCTGATGAACAAGAGCGTCGTTTGGACGTAGACGTTTTTGGCGTCCGG
>JAJRAB010000004.1 GCA_028683025.1 Candidatus Methanomethylicus sp.
CCATTTATATTCCATTCTTTTAGCCAACCTTGTATACAACAGCGTAAGCCACCTGGAAGGCACTTTCTTCTGACCGAAATCCCAGCCCTTCCAAGCTTTCCATTCCGATTCAGGTGTAAACCTGCCCTCTGAGTCCGCCTTGACTTTTAAGATATTGACCATTTCCACTAGACGCTCGTCCTTTCTCAGCCATTTACATTGGGTCAAAACATCTGAGACATGTAAAAGATCATACCAGATGAACGGCGCTTTGGCCTTCCTAAAGTCTGTCCCCATGTAAAACATGTAGGGGTGCCTTAGCCTGCTATCCTTCCAAAGGCTCAGCAGGCTTTCAGCCCCCAAATGAGCTTCTTTTCCTTCTCTCCATTCACTGAATTGTAGTAGCATCTTGAGCATTATCAGCGTGGCGTAGGGGCAGGGGTCGTTCTTGTTGCCTGGTCCCCTGAACTTCCCCAACTCTTGGGATACGGCACAAGGCCAGCCGTTATCTCGGACAAGACCCACCAAATAGTTGGCGCCCTCCTTGACTGCATCATTATCGCCCATCCCGAATCGCGCCAGCGAATACAGTATTGTTGGCGCATCGCAGAGAGCCCATGCCCATTTGTCCTGCCCAGAGCCTCCAAAGCACTCTGGAATATTTGTGGGCAGTTGGAAAGGTCCTTCATCCGACCTATGTTCAAGGATCTTGGCAATGATCCATCCCATCTCGGGGTCATCTTTTTTCATTCCCAAATCCGCAATGAATGACAGCTTGTGATAGGGCTGACCTGCACTTTTATGGCTGCTAATGACCTGTCCTGGCCATGCTTTGAGCTCCTGTAGCAGCGCAAGTATGAGGGGGTGACCCAGCATTACCTTTCTTGCTCCCATCACCTCCAATTCAGATTCCTGCTGATCAAGCAGGTCGAGGCGTGTCCTATACTGGACCCATGGCTCTCCATCAAGAAGCCACTTGATGATGGGTTTCTGATCCAATCAGATCACCTACTCTGCAGGATTCTGCTAAACCTGAGATCGCTTAAAGCCCCGTTAGCAAGGTCCGGTTTTAACGGATCGAACAGCAGAGCCCCTGCTTCCACGTCCCCCTTCAAATAATAATCAAACCAAGAACCAAAATAATGGCTGCAGAGAGCATGGTTGATATCATTGATATTGGTAAAGGTAAGATGGTTTCCGCCGTTGATTATGATCAATTCCTTTTCTGCCTTGAGCGAATCATAAAGCGCTATGGCACAATTGGGGGGAGTAATCCTGTCCTTAGAGCCAACGCCAACAAGCATTGGCACCCTGACCTTGGAAGCAGCTTCAGCCACCATATCGCCCCAGATCAGACCAAAATATGGGGGGCTGAAAGAGATCGCCGCTTTGACCCTCTCATCATAGGCTGCTACCAAAAAAGTTGTAGCCCCCCCCATTGAGTGCCCACCAGCTCCAATCCTAAGCGGATCGATCAATCCATGAAGCAAGCCACCTCTTTTTTGGTTTTCCACTAGTGAATAATCTATGGCTGTGGAGACTGCACTGCACCAAATCCCTAAATCATATGTAAATTTTAGGATGTCGGGCATGCTGATGAGCGCCATCACATATCCCCTCGGCACTATCCTTTCAGGAAGCCAAGTATATGACAAGTGGCTTGCCCCATACCCATGTATGAAAGCTATCAACGGATAGGGCGCCCCATCTGTATTGGGCTCATTCCCCTCCTGGCTAGGGTAATAGGTCGCCACCTTCATCGGTCGCCCCCTGAGAGCCACCTCCTCAGTTACAAATGCGATGCTATTCTTAGCCCTAGCCCGGTTCCCTCTCCCCTCGGAAGCATTGTTTTCAGCCAAATTGAGCCAGCTCCACCTCTATCTATTGCTAGATTCGGAAATTTCGCTAATCGGTGCCCGATATTGATTACTTTGTCTGTACGCATATTTGTCGATTAGCTTCGTTCAATTCTTGCAATTGATAACCAAACCTAAACCTTTATTGGAAATCGCCGTACATTAAAAAATAGGGTTTGGTTGGAGGTATTTTAATGACAAGCCAAAAATTATTAGACCTCTTGAACGCCGGAGCCTCAAGAGAGATCCAAGTATCGATCCAGTACATATGGCAACACATTATGTGCCGAGGACTCTTCAGTGAGTCTATTTCCAAGGTTTTGGAGGACACTGCCATGGCTGAGATGAAACACTATGAAAAGATCGCAGAGCGGATTGATTACCTGGGAGGAAATCCGACTGTAAAACCGACAGAGATTAAGTTCGGGAAAACCATTAAAGAAATGCTGGAGTTGGATAAGGCGGCAGAGGAAGAAGCAATAACGATGTATAAGCAAATCATCGAGGTTGCGGCTGCAGAGAAGGACAACACTACAAAATTCCTGTTCGAGGAGATCCTGAAGGATGAGGAGGATCATCACTACAAGTTCACTACGCTGCTAGAAAAAGATTAAACCATGATAAACTTATCATAAACACTAAATTTTTTACTTTTTTTAAAGCCCTTTTTTTATGGTATAGTTTAAATCCATCAGCCACCATTGCGCTCCATTGGTCACCATAACTGGGTTGTATTACCGCTATTGATGGTACATCATCACCAATACTCTTTTTAAGATCATCAACTGATGATATCTTCAAGTAATTCTTGGAGGAGCAAATATGGTAAAGTGTCCGAAATGCGGGACTGAAGTTGCAAAACCTACGAAGACCTGGCGCCTAGCCCCAAAGGGAAAGAAAGCCATAACCATCGGCCTATACAAGTGTCCTTCCTGCGGCGCGTTTTTCAGGGCGGCTCAGAAATAAGCCGTTTCAAAGCGTTTTTTATCACTTTTCTTTTTTTATTTCAGTTTTTTCGGTTTAATGCTTTGACAAGTGCAACTCATATTAACCTTATTGACTTGAGTGCGGGCAGTCGTTCCCGGACCTCCCTGACTCGATTCCTGCTTATATCGGCTAGTATGACATTCTCCTCGGAATCAGCCCTTGCTACAATCCTTCCCCATGGATCAATTACGCAGCTGTGCCCATAATAACACGGACTGTTGCCCTCAACTGATGCTTGGTTTGCTGCCAGCATATAGACTTGGTTCTCTATTGCTCTAGCCCTTAGAAGAGGCATCCAGTGCATCCTTCCTGTCTCTTTTAGAAATGCCGCCACATTTGTTATGGCTTCAGCTCCAGCAAGCATCTCTTTTCTATAGAGCTCTGGAAACCTAAGATCGTAGCAGATGGTCATGCCTACGTTAATTCCGCTCAACTCGGCCACCACAGGTTCGTCTCCTGCCTCAAAGACCTGCCCTTCATTGATATTTCCATATTTGAACAGATGCATCTTTCTATAACAGCTCCCCAAACCCTGAGGAGTAACTATGCAGCTAGTATTCGAAAAGCCGGAAGCCCTTTTTTCAATTATGCTGCCCGCGATAATGCATATTCCCCTATCCTTGGCAGTGTCAATCAATTTGGCTATTGTTGGGCCATCCAATGCTTCTGCATTTTTTTTATACGCCTCCAGGCTTATCCTAGGCGGAAGGTAATTGAAGAGTTCTGGGAGCAAGACAAGCTGAGCTCCACCTTCAGAAAGTTCCCTTATCATCTCAATTGCTTTTTGAATATTCTTTTCCTTATAGCTGCAACTTGCCATTTGGGCAATGCCAACTCGCATGGCTGTCACTATCCCAATCCCCCTGCCATTTCACTGTGTATTTCCTTCTTAAAAAGAAATTAAAACCTGCTGATCTATTCCAAAACCTGCTCCCACCTATGTGGGAATTGAAAAAATGTTTATATATTGGTTCTAAATTTTAGATTTGTCCAGATTGATGGAGGTGTAACGTAATGCCACAGTGTTCGTTGTTTGAGACCTATAAGACACCATCAGGTAGTACCTACTATATTTGCCACCGACCACCGTTCAACGAGGAAGGAACGATGCTTGCAAACGGTGAGCTTCACTGCCAAAAGTGCGATAAGCGTAAGTAAATTCTTATACCTGCGATTTATGATACCTTTGTGTATCATTTTTCACATTTTCTTTCTTAATTTTTTGAAATTTTAACACTACATATAACACAGTTATAACTTACTGTTAACCTTGCACAGGTTCCTACTGCTCGAGATTGTATGGCTTTCCCTGCTTCAAAGTCAACTCGGGAATCTTTGCCTTCCATTTATTAAGGAATTCCAAATCCTCATGGCTCTCCCTAAGGTCGTCCGGCAGCATGTGAGGGATTGTTTCAATGATAGGATACCAGCGCCCGCAATTGCTGCACACAAGAATCCCTTCCTCTATCTCCTCCCCCTCCTCAAATATGTGGAGATCGAGGGGATGGTGCTTGCATATGGGACATGCCAAAATGTCCATCAACCGTTTCTTCATAGCTAACCCTGTAGAAACTCAGGGTAATCTGCCTATAAGCTTTGAGAAGGCAATCTAGTGTAACTAAAAGGAGAGGGGCTTTGAAAGATGCCCCCATTATTGAGACTCCACTAGATTCCCCTTTCTGCTCAGAGCCTCCTCAGATACCTCTCAATCTCCCAATTGTTTACCTGGAGCCGGTAGGCATCCCACTCCTTTCTCTTTACTGTAAGGTAGTTTTCAAAGGCAGTTTCACCAAGGGCTTCTTTCATGAACTCGCTACCCTCAATCTCGTCAAGGGCTTCCTTAAGTGACTCTGGCAATGAAACGATTCCACGCGCCTTCCTTTCCTCGTAGCTCATCTTGTAAACGTTCAATTCCATGGGCTCACCGGGATCGGATTTCTTCTTTATACCATCCAGCGCCGCATGACAAAGGACAGCTATCTGGAGGTATGGGTTTCCTGCCGGATCGGGGCACCGGATCTCAAACCGGGCAGCGTTCTTCCTGCCTCCAAAGTTCGGTACCCTTATGAGCGGTGACCTGTTTTTAAAAGCCCAGGCAACATACACCGGGGCTTCGTAGCCTGGCACCAGTCTCTTGTAAGAGTTGGGCCAGGAAGACAAAACGCCGCACATCTCTCTTCCATGCTTTAGCTGCCCGCCTATGCTCCAGCGGGCCATGTCTGACAGATATCCCGTCTTTTCGTCCTCAGAATAGAATAGGTTCTTTGTAAGATCTTTGTTCCAGAAACTTTGGTGGACATGCATGCCTGATCCATTGACTCCAAAGAAGGGCTTTGGCATATAGGTCGCGATATAGCCATTCTTTGCAGCTGTTACTTTGGTAACCATTTTCATGGTAACTGCCCTGTCCGCAGTCACCAGCCCTTCGTCATATTTGAAGTCAATCTCGTTTTGGCCAAGCGCGACCTCGTGGTGGGATATCTCAATCTCAATTCCGAAGCTTTCAGCCGTGTCTGCTATCTCGCGCCTTAAATCATCAGTAAGATCACCAGGGTGGAAATCAAAGTAACCTGCCATATCAATTGGTGTAGGCGCTCCACCATTGCCATCCTCTTTGACTATAAAAAACTCTAGCTCTGGGGCGCAGAAGTACCTGAGACCGGATTCACCGCACTTGGAGAGTGCTTTCTCCAGAACATAACGGGGATCGCCCTCGAAGCGTTTGTTATCTGGCGTGTAGATGTCGCAAATGAGCCTGCAGGAGGACTTCTCCTTCGGCCTCCAAGGGATATTGGCGAAGGTGGTGGGATCGGGGAATAGTACCATATCCGATTCTTCTATGGGTCTATAACCCGTGATTGACGATCCATCGAACGACTGGCCGCTCTCAAAAATGTTCTCAATGTTCTTAGAGTTGACCGCTAGACTTTTCACTATTCCATTGACATCTGTAAACTGAAGCCTGACAAATTTTATTTCCTTCTCTTTTATCTCGGCGGTCACTTTCGCCACATTTTCTCTCCATTTTGAATCCTTGAAATTTTTCATTCAAATCGCACCACTGGGATTAGATAAACATTTTTCTACACATATTTTTATCAATATATAAAACTATCTGGAAAATTTTTAAACAATGTTCATATATTTACCAAACATGGTTATAAAAAATATACGCTATTGAATTAAGCCCCTGCCTAACTGATCTTTGTCCAAATGACCATCCATAGATCAGTAACTTTGGATGATCCGTTCCGGAAAACAATTTAACAAAGGGCTACCGAACATATGCTCGTCAATATGAGGTCCCTTCAATGCCAGTCCCCCCTGTCGAGAGCACTGTCAAGCTTGCTTTGGACAACTACAATGCCCGATTTTCAAAAGAAGTCCCTGCATCCCTGGAATCCCTAAGGGGGAGGATTATCCGAGTTCGTTTTGGGGGGAATATTTTGCATAGCTGCTGTGCCCTAGATTACTTTGACGATCTTTCCATTGCACTTGAGGAGGTCTTAGGCGCCCCCCATACAGTAGTCCAGTATGCGATAATTACAAAGGAAAACCCTCACTACTCTGTTGAGATTGCAAGCCTTGATTTTCTCGGAGAAATTGAGCGCGTCATGGAAGAAATCGGTGACCAGGTCCTAGCAAGGATGACTGAGTTCAAAAAGGCAGGCTCCGAGGAGGCAAGCCTGTTTAGCGAACTCTGCTATTGCATACTTACCGCCAACTACACTGCCGAGGGAGGAATGCGCATACAGAAGGAAATGCAGGGGGACTTCAATAACCT
>JAJRAB010000042.1 GCA_028683025.1 Candidatus Methanomethylicus sp.
TGTGCTTATCGTGGTAAAAACGTACCGGGGGTCGTTCCAGATCCTTGAAACTGTCGGTGGCGGAGATGAAGAGGGGAAGCTCTCTTGGTTTCCCCGGGGGGGGCTCGCCTGAGTAAGCGTTGGTCGCAACGAACACAAAGTGCATCGAGATTCCTATCCCCACGCCAAGGGCAAAGCGAGCAGAATTCCACCTCATCTCTTATCTCCTCAGACCCTCTTGGTATCCATTCGTTTGGTAACTCAGGCAGGACGTCACTAAGAATTAATCCGTAGTTAGAAATTACTTGGCGAAAGGGAACGACCGCTACCTAGAAAGCGGTACACAGAACGTTCTATTCTTGGAGCCCAAAGAAAATAATACAATCGTGTATAATCAGATACTGCGTTTGTAATAGTTTGATAAGCCTGCACCTGATTTACTTCGCCTGAGATTTTGTCAGCTCCTGGATAAGTACTGGAACAACTTTATAGAGGTCGTCAACAATCGCATAGTCGGCAAAATTAAATATCTCCGCCTTGGGGTCCTTATTAATCGCTAAGATAAACTCCGAATTTTTCATCCCGGCAAAGTGCTGGATAGCTCCTGAGATCCCACAAGCTACGTACAGTTGGGGGCTCACGGTCTTCCCCGTTTGCCCAATCTTGCGCTCAGGAGAAACCCAGCCCACATCTACTGGTAAACTTGTACTGCCCAATTCTGCCCCCAGGAGATCAGCCAGTTCTTTCAATAAGGTAAACCCTTCCGCTTTCCCAACTCCCATGCCCCCCGCTACAATCTTCTTGGCTTGTTCAAGGTGTGCGCCATTAACATGTAAGCTGACAGTATCAAGGACCTTAACCTTCACATCCTCTTCCTTGACATGCTCTTCTGCACAAATTATTTCCCCTTTTCTGGTTCTGTTTTGTATAGGCAATTCAAATACGCCTGGCCGGATAGTTGCTATTTGTGGCTTATGCAAGGGGCAGATGATATCTGCCATGACATTCCTTCCGAAGTAGGGTTTGGAAGCAATCATGAGTCTCATTTCTTGGTCGACACCTAGTTCGGTACAGTCTGCTATACACCCGGTACGCAATCTCGCTGCAACCCGAGGGTATAGATCTCTGCCCGTGCAGGTGGCGCCAACTAATAAAATTTCCGGCTTTTTCCTTAGAACCTGACTAACAATAACGGCGCTATAGACTTCGGTTCGATAATCTTTGAATATAGGATCATCAGCTATAATGACCCTGTCGGCCCCATAGTAAATCAGCTCTTCTCCCTGATTTGCCAAACCTTCACCCATAAGCATAGCAGTAACTTCCACCATGAGCATTTGAGCCAAGCTATGTGCCTTACCCAATAATTCAAGAGAAACTCTGGCCGGCGCACCGTGTTTCTGTTCTACATATACCCATATCCCCTTGTATTCACCAGGAGAATCATTTTTAGGTGACATAGCAGCACCCACCTCATATCAGATTGTTCTGCTGCCAAAGCTGAATTAGTTTTCGTGCTACTTCGTCGGTCTTTCCTTCCAGACGTTGGACCCTCCTCCTTTCTGCTTTGTAAATGTATACCCTTCGGCATTGGGTAGGAGAGCCTATTAGGCCAAAATGCTCACTATTTCCTTCTAAATCTCCTGTCCCCCATAGCAGTACTTCTTTGTCCCGGTAAGCTTCCATTATTTGCTCCATAGAAGGAATTCTCGGTATATTGCAACCCCGTTCCACCGTGATGAGGGCTGGGAGGGACGACTCCAATATCCGATGGCAATCCTCCAATTTTTGCTTTATCCTGATTGTGTGACCATGGATTTCGATTTCAGTGGCATAAGTTAATTGTGGTATGTCAAAAAATTCCGCCACTTGGGGTCCCACTTGGCCGGTCATTCCATCTGCTGACTCTTCGCCGCATACTATGAGATCAACCTTGGGAATTTTCTTCAAGGCAAGACTCAACGCGTACGCGGTAGCCAAAGTGTCAGCCCCAGCAAACCGCCTGTCACTCAATAATATCGCCTTATCTATTCCCATACTCAGGGCTTCCCTCAGGGCTTCCTCGGCCTGCGCGGGTCCCATTGATAATGCAGTTATCGAGCCCCCATGCTTTTCTTTCAATTGAAGCGCTGTTTCCAGGACATTCTTATCATTAGGATTCAAAATACCAGGAACCCCTTCTCGAATAAGCGTCCCGGTTCTTGGATCCCAGTTGATATTGGTTGTTTCAGGCACTTGCTTAATACAAACTACGATTTCCATACTTCTTTTCCATCTTGGCAACCAGGCCCATAGGGCACACGACACGTACCGAGTTAGGAGCGGGCCAGGGCTGAGCCAACGAGGCTCTTTTGTATCTCAGTGCTCGAGGCAGTGACTCCAGCATGAGCTATCGCACGATACAGCCTCTCTATCTTGTAATCCTTGCAATACCCGTATGAGCCATGAATCTGTAAACCCTTTCGAGCGACTTCCTGGATGGTAGGAACGACAAACAGTTTAAGGGCTGCCGAGTCGACTTGGATGTCGCCCCCTTCGTCCTGTTTCGAGGCTATTCGATAGGTCCACCATTTGCAGGCTTCAATGTTTGAATGCATCTCCGCAAGCATCCACTGGATCCCCTGCATTGCGGTGATTGGTTTACCTCTGACCACCCTCTCTTTGGCATATTTCAATGATTCCTCAAGGCAGGCCTGTCCCATACCCACCATAAAAGCCATCTGTTGCACTCTTTCACCGGCAATCCACCGGAGGAGAATATGAAAACCTCTACCTTTCTCGCCCAAAATATTAGCCTTCGGTACCCTGACATCCTTTAAAAAAACATCCACCAAACCTTGACCAGCTAACCCCATAAGCGACCATGGTTTTGACCAGGTGTATCCCTCAGAACTCTTGTCTAAGACAAAGGCTGTAACTTTTTCTGTTTCATCCTTTGCATAAAAAATTCCGAAGCCTTTCTTGTGACCATTGGTGATGAATCGTTTAGTGCCGTTCAGCACATAGGTATCTCCATCCGGATGTCCAGTTGTCTTAATCGCGGTTGGATCTGATCCAGTGTCCGGCTCCGTGAAGGCCATGCTGGCAAAGCATGATCCGTCACAAAGGGAAGGAATAAATTGTTTCCTCTGGTCCTCCGAACCCGAATGATAGATGGTCTCAGCGACACTATTATTCATAGCCATGGGCCAGAAAGCCGCGGAAGCG
>JAJRAB010000069.1 GCA_028683025.1 Candidatus Methanomethylicus sp.
ATGAGCGACATGATAACCTCAGGGCCGCTTTTTTGAGCCTGAGCCTTCTTTGTGGGTTTCTTTGCTGCTTTTGCTGCGGCCTTAGGCCTGCCTACTGCTTTCACGGAGACCTGATCCAGTTTCCTGGCCAGATCATTCAAAGTCCTCGAAATCTTCCGCAACTCCCTCTCCAATTCGCCCATGATGCCCCTCCAATTGTTATTTCACTCAAGCGCAAGGCCCACGGATCTTCGAAAGTTCCATGGGCCGTTGCAGTATGCGTGGCATCGCCTGCGAGCGCTTTGAGAGAGCACCTATCAAGCAAGAATGCCCCTCTCCTAGCCTTCCGCTCCTCAAAAACCTGGCGTGGGGACTTTCACCCCATAAGTCCTGTGCCATGCCCGGCACACACGTCTGAATTCAGCTGGCGGCAAAAGCGTAGCTTTTGACGGTCCGCTGGAATGATAGGTTGAGCTACCGATCACAGGGAAACCTTCAACTTCCGCCCGCCCCTGGCTGTTTCGCTGTTGATTGCAGTCATAACTCTCGGTTTTCAAGAGAGTCTCTGGGTGTTGACTCCAGTCAACCAGGGACGCATCCCTAAGGCGTTGCCAAAGGTGCATGGTACGCTATGCACCCATTATTATTACTGTTTTTCAGCCTGGATCTCTGTAAACACAGGGGGATACTGCCTCTGGTCTTCGTGTTTCTTTGGCACGAACCAGAACTGGAAAACGACAGTCATCTCTGTCGTTCTGAGATTCCCAGCTGGCTCTTTGTATCCCCACTTCCACTGGTCCAGTTTATAGGCATCAGCATCGGGCAGCTTCTTGATTGCTTCAGCCTGCGCCTCCTCAAAGGACTTTAGAGGTATGCCAGCGGTACGGTCCTTTATCTTTCGCCATATGCGGTTGGCACTGAGGATGTTGCCCGCATTGCTCATCAAGATCTTGACCTTGCCTCCAGCGCCAAGCACATCCACCTTGGTTCCGTTTACATCAATCTCCCTGGAATAGGTTATGAGCACTGATTTCTGGCCCTGCGTAGCATCTTTTGTTTTTCCATCGATCGGCATGCTTGCTGTCATCAGGCGGGTCACCACCGGCTTGGTCATCTCACTGTTGTCCCATTTCATCTTCTTTACCAGGGCATCTGCGCGCCTCAGGTATTCCGTGTCCGAGATCCTGGCTTCGATGCCCTGCTCTCGCATCGCAGCTTTCATGTGCACTGAACCGCTTGCCTCATCGATGTGGACTATAGCCTTTTTGCCAGCGAACATGTCTTGGCTTATGGATGCAGACGCGCCCAGAGCCTTCAGGTTCGGCAGTATGTCTGCTGCGACCACAATCAGCTTCGGCAGTTTCAAGGGCACCATACTTGGCTTTGCTTCGGTCTGCGTGCCGCCTCCAAGATATATTATATGATAGTATCCGGATCCTGAAGTGTTCGGCTGATTTGTGAAGGTGGTATCGGTGTACAGCGGGGTGTTGGTTATATTCGAGCCTCCCATAGTTATGCAGAGAGGGACAACGCCAGGATGTGAAGAGCTGAATCCGTCAATGAAAGACTCGGCCACACTCATGCCATTAATATTGTAGTCATCCCAGACAGCATTAACGTTGTCATACCAGCACCACATTGAGGTCGATCCGCCGCAGGCCATCCGCAGGTCAGGCGAAAGCGCAGGCCCCCAACGCTCAAAAACATTGCGCATAGCCGCAGAATCATGTGAGCCGTCGAAGTTCTGTGGGCAGCTGTATTCCATTGATGCCCCGCAGGAGCTACTGCTAAGAGGGCCGTGGGCAAAGACCTCGCAGGAGCATTGCCAGTAATAGCGCAATGTCCCCTTGCCTGCTATGTTGGCTAATTTCACATCAGTCTGAGAGGCGGAGTCACCCAATGTGTCCCATGCCGGGGGCCAGCCATGACCAGCATAGAAGAAAAGCATGGCTCGGTCTATGCCTGATGCTGCATCAGTATCCATTCCCGATGCGGTCAGGCTCTTGTCATAGTAATATTTTGCCGTGTTGGATAGTCCCACGTGCATGTGCTGTTTTGTCCATGAATCCGGGGCATGATTGGGGGCTGTAGCATTACCGTTCATGTCCACGCCAAAAAGAAATTCATTTGCAGTGTTAATATGCCAATCGGTGTTGCCATGGGCCGATAGGGCGGAATTGAGGGGCGGGTTACACTTGATATTGAACTTGGCCTGATTCGAAGTCAAGGTGTTAGGTGCGGTTACATCTATCGCCTCCCAGCCCTCATAGCAAGGCAGAACCTGTCCGCCAAGGGTCCAGGTTGTCTTCACCTTCTGAGTGCCGGCTTTTTTAAAAACAAGTGTTTTTGTGATCGTATCTATTGCCCCGTCGCTCCTGGTAAATATGTACTTGACCTTGCCAGGTGCGTCTACGGTAATGGTGCCGGTGAATGTGATGACTCCTGGACAGTCTCCACGAAATTCAGCCGGAGACGCGGATAGGACAGCTTTTGTCACCTTTGCATCAGCTGTCTGGGTTAAAACAAGACAGAGAACGAGCAATGCCATAACCGTGACCGGATGACTCAGATAGCGTCTCATTTCTCCTCCTTTCCAGAGTTGATTATTCCTCTGCCCGAGAATTACTGTATGGATCCACATAAGGTTTGCTTTGCTTAACGTCTAAAACAGCCTGCGGGACAATCAGCACGAGCCGATCATAGGGCTTAGGACATAGGTCTTGATTTTCATCTTGTTAAAGCCTCGTTACCGTCAACTGGCCTGCCTAGCTCGGCTACGAATAGCAATGGAATGTTAATCAGACTCGATGGTGAAGAAATTAGAACTGATCTTCCACCCCTCCCCTCAGGCGAATGCCTCAGGGAGGCAAAGATAGGGATATTTGAGGTAGGCCCACTGCATAACGTCCTCAGAAAAGGGTTGAGTGAACCTGACTGGATAGGAGAATCTAAAAGAAATATTGGAAGATAACCGATCAAAAGTCAAGAAGATTATCTTGGGCTGAATGAGCCAAAAATGGTCATTCGCTTTCTGACCCAGGGACATCAGAGCCTTCAGCACCCTCCTCTTGCGCCATGCCGGTAGGGTAATTCGATCAATTTCGTAGGGCTCCAGTAGGCCCTTCGGCTGGGCTCTGCCCGCAAAACCGAATGCACATAATACGCCTCCCTGAACGGGCCTTTGGAATAGCTCAGGGTGAGGTCGATGTTGTCACCTTCCTTGACCAGATTATCAAGGTACTCGGTTTTGCCTGCAAAGGGGTCTTTCAGGAGCCCGAAGAGGTTCTCGCTGGACGGACCCTTGTAATTGTCTCTGAACTCGACATGGTACCGCCTGCGGGTGGCGGCATCTTCTACGATAAGGCCGAGATTGCCATGGTTGAGTCGGTATTTGTCCACTACCTTGCCGTGCACATGCTCATTCCGGAAAACGTCCAAAATCGACATTGTGCCTGGGAGAAAAGAAAAGCATCTATATTAACCTTTCGGTGCATCGCCGTTGCCGGGGGTCTCTCCAGTAGCCTTAATCTCTGGACAGAACGTGTCTCTGGCTCCATG
>JAJRAB010000110.1 GCA_028683025.1 Candidatus Methanomethylicus sp.
TGCAAAAATGAAACCCATTGCAGGATAGGACACAAGCCATTCTGAAAGGGTTATGGAATTTGGTTTCGGTATTTTTTCCAGATCAACATTGGCACCAACCGAGCTTGCCTCGCACAGCATGGCGAGGCTTCCCAATATACCGGGTGCGCTTACATCTCTTGATGCTGTGAGATAACCATTCTCAATTAATGTGACGATTGTTGAAATCATTCGCTGAAGTTCTTCTTTTTTCTTATTCAGGGTGCTATCAAAGCACTTTACCCAACCCTTCACTCCGAAGGCTCCATCAAGATCTATGGCCATGATTATTTTATCCCCTGGCTTAGCATTAGTCCCCTTTGCAACATGCTTTGCAACACCCACTACTGCTGCATCAATAGCCTCATAGGTGGAATCGGGGTGAGTGTGGCCCTTTAGTAGCTTTATGTCATATCTGTCTAGACCCGCCCTGATTCCTTCGGCCATTTTCCGACGGGTTTCGCTGCTGCCAGAGATAACGTTCACGTAACCCATGGGCTTGGCGCCCTTAACGACCACATCATTGATGTTTACTAAAACTGAGTAATAACCGGCAAACCATGGATCGGATTTCACAAGGTCCTCCGTAATCCCATCAGTAGACACAACTATCTTAAAGTCCCCAACTTCAAAAAAGCCAGCATCATCATAATCAGTTTCGCCAAGTATCTCTACGATCTCTCCTATCTGCCGTTTCCTTTTTAAGCCTTTATAATCCTTCGCAGTTGATAGGATTTTATTGAGTGATTCCAATTTGGAGCCCTCAGATTAATAGGAAAGGAGAACGGAATAGAACATTATAACCTTTGTGGGGAAAATGAATGAGGCATGCTGAAGGTGATGACGTAGTTTATACAAAGACCGGTACCACCGGAAAGATCGTAAAAATCCATCAGCTTGATGGAAAAACCTGGGCAGAGCTTGACAGCACAGGGCTGTTATATGATATAAATTCCTTGGAACCTAAAAAGGAGATGGAACATGCCCGCAGGGTCAAAGAAGCGCGTAGGGAAAAGAAGGAAGATAAAGCTCCTGATTTAACAAAGGATGATGGCACCATTGACACAAGTGGAAGTGTTGCCGGTGGTGGCTGAAGGGGCAACAACTCAATGAAAAAGGCAATAGTTCTGGATAAATCAGGAACCATTGTTGATCCTTGCAGGATAATTTACAATCTGGAAAGCCATGAATGCCTTTACCATATAAATACACTGAAATATGTGATTGATAGGGGTGAAGCCCTCGTTAACCTCAGAGGTCCTCTAAATTCGTTATTCAATGGAAAGATTGGCAAGATAAGTCTCAAAGCGAGTTGCGCATCGTTTACACCGTTGCCAAAAATTGATCCTGTTTTAATTGAAGACGCGCGAGTGGTGGAAGGAATTAAAATAGTATTGAATGAAGCAATAAATCACTGCGGTTCACAAATGGGTGCCTGTGCTGCGCTAATTATCGATCACAAGGGCAGGATAACCCATACAGTGGGTTTGGGGGGCAGGCTCTATCCTGAAGTCAAAGGATCAGTTCAAAATATGAAGAAAATAGGCATTGACATTTTTCTGGCCACAGGCAATTGCAGGAAAATGTCGATGGATTGTTCAAAATTGTTGAATATCCCACGCGAATATGTACTCTTTGATGCATCGCCCGAAGACAAACGGGATTTGGTTAAAAAGCTAAGAGGCTTTTATGGATCCGTTATCATGGTTGGCAATGATTTGAATGATTTGATAGCTATGAAAGAGGCAGATGTATCCATAATCATCAGCAGAGCAGGAGCAAAAACTCATGTAAAGGTCACTGAGTGCATGGATGTGGACTATGTTGTTCCTTCGCTGATCGACGTTGAGGCCATAGTTGAGAACATTACTCACCCATAAACTCATAGTAATGTTCCTGGTATTCGGAATGGCAGTGAGGCAATAAAATCGCGAGTTCCTTTTCGAGTTTTTTTAGATTAGCAACACTACTCTTCGGGATAAAACCTACTAAACCCTTGGATATAGCTTCATCGCAATAAATGCTGTGCGGAATAAAACCAGCTGTCGTTACAAAAACTTCTCCATTGGGTTTCATTTCACTTCGATGCTTTTCATCAAGGCCATAGCGTATCTCCTCTGAAAAAGATTTTATGCAGCAATCAGGGTAGTTCAAGAAATGTCCAATTTCAAAATCAGAAATTTCTTTTGAAAATATGCCAATTTGAGTGGATATATATGGATCAAGAGCGGGTCGTATCGACGGGTTATATTTAAAGACAATTTTAACTTGGGTTTCTAATCTTTGCATTATATCAAATAAACGATCATCTATAAAGAGCTTGGCTAAATGCGCTGCAAAATTAGGGAATTGAGGATACGCCTTACTTGCAAGGTCTGGATCAAATTCCATTGAAAGATTTTTAAGGATATTGTAGATTCTCTGCAACTCGGATGATCCTTTGGATGCATAGGTCATAAAAATCCCTTAAAAATATTAAAAAATAAAAAAAGAAAAAAGGGAAGTTGGGTTTTTACTTGGGCGGGATGATAAGGGTCCTCTCGCCTGCTGGCATGAATTCCCTCAATGCACCCTTTCCGAAGCAGAGCCTCGGGTGAGTGAAGTCGAAAATCAGATTCTTGTCTGCGAATGCAATCTTTACCAATGGGTTGGTTGTCCATGCATCGTTCCTTCCGCCGTGGGCAGCTGAAACGATACCAGTGTATGCAGACTGATGTCCGACGTTCAGGGCGTAGTTGGGGTAGTTCGTACCTCTCAGGTTGAACGGGAGGCCTTCGTCGCTTCTGTAGGAGAAGCTGTTCACAGAGCCGCATTGGTCCTGCTGGTCGTAACCGTAGAAGCCAAGCCTGCCAAGTTCTTCCTTATGCAGTAATTGGCTTAGGTACCATGCATTGATACCTGCTGTGGAGTGACCTGTTGCAAGGGATACTGCGACACCTGCTCCTGCTGCAACGACTGCTGCCCTCTGGGATCCACCAAAGTGGGTTTCCATCAGTGCGGGGTACTTCTCATATTGGTCAAGACCATAGAGTGAGACATCGGTTCCGATTTCCTTGATCAAGTCCCACGATGGCTTGGTCTTGCCGAAGCCTCCGTACTTCTTCTTGACGAGGTCTGCACCATAGTAGCAGAAGTCGTCGAGGACATCATCAGTGTAGGTGCAAGTTGCATATTGTGTAAAGCCTACTCCGCCTGACATGTAGCTGCCAAGATAGATCTGGTCGTAGAGAACTGCAGCCATTGAGATAGCCTCAAGTGCAACCCAGACTGGGTCATCCGGCTTGACCCTGGATGCTTGGCAGATATCCGCCATATAGCCCAGAGGTATGCCGCCTGGCTCGTTGGGACCTCTTGCTCTCCTCCATGGCATCAATGTTCCCATTTCAATTACTTCTGCGTGTTTTGCAGCAAAGGCGAATTCACCGATTGCAGCTTCACCAGCCATCAGCTTGTAGCTGTTGACCATTGCCATGCAGATCTGCATTGCAGACCATCTTGACATGGTTCCACCGTCGCAGGTGGTTGCAACCAATGTTGGCATGCGCAATACTTGGTAAATCTTCTTTCCAACAGCGGCTTTCAGCTGCTTAGCTTGGTCAGCTGGGAATTCTTTGTTGATGTCTATGAGGAACCTCTTGTCGATCTCGTCAGCGGTCTCATCGTCACCGGTGAAGACCTTAAGATAGCTGTCTGAGACCAGACCGGGGTTTGTCTCAACCATGTGTTCCTGAATTACAGCAGCACCTGGCAGTGCATGTTCCAGTACTTCTATGTAGTGGTTTACTGTCTCTGGAGTAACTTCCTTGCCCAAACGCTTCTGTAGCACCATGTGCGCAGAATCAAGACCAACAATGACTGTCCTCTTGATATCGTGCCACATCTGCTGCATTGCGGCATTGTTTATGAAGTGAAGGTCGTCACCCTCTACGTAGATATCCGAATCGGATATGCGGTAGGGCATCAGAACCCTCTGACCCAATGGAATACCGCCGAGGTGCATGTCTGGGTTATAGAATGGGACGCCTCTTTCCTTTGCTAGCTTCTTTCCCTCTGCTACGAATTCAGTCTTCCTCTTGGACTGCTTCCATCCGTTATAGATGTAGTATTTTGTGTATTTATCTTCTGGAGATTCTTTGAATTTCTTCCTTAGTGCTTCCAAGAACATACCTTTTTCAGTGGTCATTTTTCATTTCCTCCTTTACATCCCCTTGACCTTGTTTGGATCAAAGCCAGCTTCGGTCCTCAGCATGTGAAGCCTCTCTATGAAGCTTACAAGCTCCTTGTCATCTCTGAACGCGTCGCCATCACACCTGAATTCGCTTGTGCGCTTGCGCAGTTCGTCTTCCTTAATTGGCTTTCCAACAGCGATTGGCTTGTCCAATGGGACTCCGATCTGGTCCTTTACGTAAACGACCTCACCGGATTTCTTGTCGAAGATGTACCTCTTGAGCATATCGAACATCAAGCCGTTCTCGTCAAGTCGCAGAGAATGGCCGTGGACTGTTGCACCCCTCATAGCTGACCTTGCGGGGTCAAAGATTTCAGTCTCGACAAGCTCCTTAGCAATCTTCTCAAGGTCCCTTTCCCTGGCCTCTAGTGGGACACGTCCTGAAAGGACACCGATGTCTACTCCCCGGTACCTTGTGTGGCCCATCCAAGCTCTCATGTATGGTGGGACTGGTGCGAAGTAAACGGAGTCGGTGAATTGGATATACCTGATTCTGTCACCAGCTTTAGCGCCTGGCGTTGGTTCAACCAATTCCCTAATCGGGCAGGCTGGCTCTCCCATCTCCGCAAGGGGCGGGTGAGTGCTCTTATAGGCTTCGCCTGGGACCCTGTGACCCATCAGTTTTACAACGTCGTCGTCGCTGACAGTTCTCAGCTTCTCCAACTTGTAGGACGGATCAAGGTATTTCTTCCTGTTTGCCGAAACCTTGGATTTTCCTGGGTAGAATTGTGGTTTATAATTTGCCATGTTTAGACTCCTCCTTTAATCTTGACCGCAGCCTCATTCACGAAGCGCAGTGGTTCCCTAAGCTCTGGCACTTCACTGAGTACTTCACCAACTGCTCCGCTGATTTTCTCTGGAGTGTAGATGGTTGTACCCGCATCAAGTGCAACAGCTGCTGCAACGCATGGGATTGTGAAACCCTTGCTGTGCCTTGTGACGATGTGGTTGCCGTGGAAGACTGCTGGGTTGCCTCCGCCGTAGATCGAGTGGCTGAAGAAGGCCATTTCAACACCTGTACCTGCTACCCTACCAAAATCACATCCTGGCAGACCTGTTTCTCTTTCAACTAGATCGTTGAAGTAGATGAAGACAGATGGAGTATGCTGCATGGATCTGCATGAACCGCAGGTTACCATAATGCCTGCAAGCATGCCTGCAGCTGTGTATGCATTCCATTTGTTCAGGTCGTCAGTTGTATAGGGTGTAAAGCCAGATGCGGTCTTTTCGATTGGCTTAATTACGCCATCAGCAATTGCCCTCTTGACTGTAGACGCTACTACGTCACCAAGGGTTCCTGTCTTGGCATTTTCCTTGGTAATATCATAGACCAAATTGTTTACATTCAGTCCCTGATATGCAAGGCCAAGTAGATGTAGCCTCTCGAATGGGCCGATTGCATCTCCCATTTCGAACATAGCTGCCTGCTCCATGATTGAAGACAGAGCTGCTGCGTTCATGGCATTTTTCTTAGTAATTAGGGCAATGTGTGCTGCTGGAACGTTTCTCAGCGCATAACCCATTCCCTCATTCTGCTGTGGTACGGACAATAATGACGAGACGTTTCCGCCTAACATTTCCATGGTCTCAGGATATCTTCCCCAAACTGCTGCATGGACTAGGTCCGCATCCCAGATGTTTACCTTGCAATTGTCAATGATTGTGCAACAGAGAGCTGCTGCAGTTGAAGTTGCTCCGGTCGTATATTCGACACCTGCATTCATCCTCTTAGCGGGTACCCTCACCAGAAGGTGCTTCCCACCCTTGAGAACTTTTACCTCAGTGTCGTCATCCTTTGATACTTGCAGAGCTTTCTTCATGGAATCAGCGATGCTATTTGCATCCTTGACAAGGTCCAACTTAAGAGACCTGCCCCTGATGATGCACCACTTACCTCCAACTTCACCTGTATCAAGAGCTTTCTGCACGCCCTCTAGGTTTACTGAAACGCTTTGTTTCACAAAGGAAACTATTTGTTGTATGGCTGGGTTTTGCAACGGACTCAAAGCCTCTATCGGTACTTTAGAGGCGAAAACGCGGCCACGATCGTCGTATAGGTCCACTTTATCTGCATATTTCGCCATAGGACTCCTCTCTAAGGTTTTGTTGCGGATTAATTTAGACACTGGGAATATTAAAAGGTTGCTTATAGCGTACACAATCGGTTACAATTGAAAATAGAAAAAAATAAAAAATCATTGTACATGATGCAAAAATGATAAAGGATCATGATAAAAAAAGTTACTTTTCTATTCAAACTTTAGATGGGATTTTATCCACTAGTATTGCAATGGAATCGACGATATTTGATTCATCAACTCTAATGGTCACTATGGGAATCCTTACAAACTTCT
>JAJRAB010000098.1 GCA_028683025.1 Candidatus Methanomethylicus sp.
TGTTAGGATTTCTCATTGGTGCTCTTCCCGGGGGTACCCCAACGATTGCGGCATTTGTTTCATACGATATTGAGAAGAAGCTTTCAAAGCACCCAGAGAAGTTTGGGACGGGCGTCATTGAAGGAGTTGCGGCCCCAGAGGGCGCAAACAACGCTGCGGCAGAAGGTGGCCTGGTTCCATTACTGACCTTGGGTATTCCTGGTTGCCCAACCGTCGCCGTGCTGATGGGCGCCTTTCTCATACAAGGCCTAACCCCTGGCCCTATGCTTTTCAAGCAGCAGCCAGAAGTCGTATGGGGTCTCATTGCCAGCATGTATATTGGGAATGTCATGCTGTTGCTCATCAATCTACCACTCATCGGGATGTGGGCCAAGATCGCCAAGGTCCCCTATTATATTCTGGCTCCTGTTATCATCTCCATTTCTGTACTTGGCGCCTACAGTGTTAACAATAGTCTGTTCGATGTGTGGCTGATGTTCTTCGCTGGGGTGGTAGGATATTTCATGAAGAAGCTGGACTTTCCGCACGCGCCGGTAGTTTTGGCGATGGTATTGGCGCCTCTTCTGGAAAATGCGCTCCGGCAGTCCTTAACCATGTCCAAAGGGAGTCTACTGATATTTGCATCCAAACCCATAGCGGCAGCTTTGTTACTTGTTGCTCTTTTTTCAATCGCCCTATCTCTATACGGCAGGATGAGAAAAAGCATTAAAGCTGAAGCCCTTTTCCAGGCTTCCAGTGGGGACGACTAGCAGGTGCTGCTCTGTGCAGCAAATACCGTGGTATCGTCATCCATAACCATAAAGCGTGATGTATTGGCAGCCGGAAACCCCGGCGACGGGGAACGAGCCTATCGCTGGCGGTGGGCGTTTGGCATATGTCAAAATTTCAGGTGAGGAAAAATCAGAGAAAGGAGATAGGGAAAATGAAAAGAGTTATTATCGTTTTTTTGTTAGGAAGCATGATTCTCTTGTTGCTTTTGGGCCACGCGGGCGTCGGGGTGAGTAGGGCTGCATCCAACTATCCTGACAGAAATATTGAAATGGTTGTGCCTTTTGATCCTGGAGGAATTACAGATCGTATGGCGAGAGTGCTTGCTGAGCACGTTTCCAAGGATTTTGGCAAGCAGGTGCTCGTTGTGAATAAACCTGGTGGCGGTGGGGCAGTCGGCACCTCTGAGGTGCTCCGATCAACTCCTGATGGATACAAGCTCATGATGAATGTTTCTGGGCCGACAACGACCCTACTGATCATAACGCCCGATATTCCATATACATGGGATCAGTTAACGGCAATTGCCCAGATTTCTGTCAGTCCTATAGTGTTTTGCGTAAAAGGGGATTCAAGATGGACGAGTGTGAAGGAAGTCATGGATGACGTACGAAAAAAGCCTGACAGTTTCAGATGGTCCGGCGGATCAGCGGGATCTCCGTTAGTCTTTGCTGCAGCACAATTGCTGGACAATGCCGGTATTGACCCCAATTTGCCTATCAGGGTTGTATTTACAGGTGAGGCCCCTGCCGCCACTGCACTTGCAGGAGGCCACATCGACTTCGTCTGTATTAATCCCGCAAGTGCCCTTCCTCTTGCGAAGGCAGATAAGCTTAAAGCACTCGCAGTGACCGGTGCTAGTCGCTCGACCTCTTTTCCGGATGTGCCAACCGGCGCGGAGGCCGGCTATCCGGGTTTCGCCATGGGCAATTGGGCTGGAGTCATTGGTCCCAAAGGGCTCCCAGACCAAGTCGTGAAGCGATGGAATGAAGCGATCAAGAAAGTGATGAACGAACAGAGCTTCCTGAAATCGTTAGAAAACGTGGGAGGAGCCCCTTCTTATTTGGGCCCCGACGCCTTCATGAAGGTCATGGAAACAACCTATAAGACAGCCGAATACTATGCAGACAAAATGGGACTAAAAAAGTTAAAGAAATGAACTCTTCATTCAATGAACGAGGAGGGTGATTTGATGTCTGATTACTTAGACCAAATTTGCGCTTTCGTCTGTAAGACTCAATTGGAGGATTTTCCAGCTATCGTCGTACAACGTGCTAAAGAGGTAATAGCGGATAGTTTGGCCGTGATTGCTGTCGGCGCCCAAGAGCAAGAGGTCAATTCGATGCGGCGCAGATGGCTGCTTTCTGGCGAAAATCAGATAGCCACTATCATCGGAACGGGGCTACGAGCTGAACCGGTGAAGGCCGCTTTGATGAATGGTATGGCGGGCACTTTCCTGGAGTTGGACGAAGGGAACCGGTTTGCGCGGGGGCATCCTGCAATGCAGGTAATCCCTGCGGCGCTAGCCCAGGCCGAGGAAATTAATGTTTCCGGCTCTGAGTTACTCACGGCACTGGTCATTGGCTATGAGATTGGTGCTCGCATAGCCATTGCAAGTAACTTGCGTAATGCTATGCACCCCCATGGCACCTGGGGGACTGTAGGAGCTGCTGCTGCCGTAGGGAAGCTCATGAGATATGATCATTACAGTATAAAAGAGATCATTAATGTCAGCTCCTCTCTAACTTTAGCTACCAGTCGCCGAACCATCTTGGAAGGTGGGACTGTGCGTAATCTCTATGCTGGTGTAAGTGGCTTTATGGGCATTCTGGCTCATCATCTGGTCCAATCAGGGTTCACCGGCGAAAAAGATGGACTAAGGAGTGTGTTTGGAAAGGTGGTATCTGAGAGCTTCGACTCGGAAAAAATGACCAAGAATCTCGGGAAACAGTTTGAAATCGCTCGCAATTATTTCAAACAACACGCTTGCTGTCGCCACTGCCATCCCACGTTGGATGCACTGGCGCTCATTGCTAGGCAATTCCCAGGTGGGCAAATTCAGCCTGAGAAAATTGCTAAAGTAGATGTAAGGACTTATTCGATGGCAGCCCAACTCTGCGATCAGAATCCCCGGAATACCTTTGCCTCCAAATTCTCTATCCCTTTCTGTATGGCTACTTATGCCGTGCATGGGCGTGCAGGAGTCAAATCGTTCAAACAAGAGAGTCTCAATGATCCAAGAATTAGGGCTTTGGCAGGAAAGGTGACAGTTGTTGAAGACGCGGGTCTCAGTTCCATGGTCCCAGACAAAAGGCCCGCTCGAGTGAAGATGTTTTTGACCGATGGAAGGGCTCTGGAAGCGGAGGCATTTGTCACGAGAGGCGATGCCGAATCCCCATACAGCCTCGAAGACAAAAAGGCAAAATACGATGAACTCGTTGAGCCCATTTGGAGTCGAGAAAAGGCGGAAACTATTTACTCCGACATAATGGCAATGGATAAACTGGCGAAAATCAGACAATTGACTGAAAAGATGGGTCGCCCGACTTAGGCCGCACCGGTGGCCTTCGGAACCACGATGAACGAAGCAGAGGAGTCAGCTGCTGCAATGGCTCGCTTGTAGGGCCTGAAAGGAGAAAACGATGGGAGTGCTTGAGATGAAAACGGCGATAGTTACAGGGGGAGGAACCGGCATTGGAAGAGCTATTGCCAAAAGATTCCATGAAGAGGGT
>JAJRAB010000106.1 GCA_028683025.1 Candidatus Methanomethylicus sp.
TTCATCATAGATCTAAAGAAGGAAGAACTTGATGCTAAACTAAAAAAGATGTGGAACATGCTGGCTTTCTCTGCGGTGCCCATAGCGGCTTCCTTGGGAATGACTGCTGTGACACCCTATCTGGACCAAGATTTCAAGGATTATGCAATGTCAATAAGCTCGGATTATAAGATCCGCAAGAAGGGATCTCTGATATTTGGCAAATGGATCCTGCGTAAGGCATTTGAAAATATATTACCTAAAGAAATAGCTTGGCGCACCAAAGCACCCATTCAATGTGGATCAGGTACAATTACGCTTTCTGAATATTACAATTCAGAAATATCAGATGCCGAATTTAAAGAAAAAAAGGAGTTGTACAGGAAAAAGGATCATGTCATTCTCTATGACAAAGAACAGCTTGCATACTATGAGATATTTAGGTCTGTAATTGGCGTCCCAAAGAAGAGGTGGTTTTCATTGGCTGCCACCTGCCCCCAATGCAATTCGGAATTGTCGCCCTTTTTGGACTTTTGCCACGCCTGTGGTTCTACCAAGATACCTTTATTTAACGTTCCTCATTATGCCACAAAGTAATTTCTTGTGCAATATTGGCTTTACATTCTCTGTACAATAATTATGTCCCAACAAAGATTCGCGTATCCTATTTGCTGCCATTTTCATAAAAAGAAGTGAGTAATGCTTATTAAATGATATTTGTGTAGGAATACTATTCGGTTTAACAAGATACGGTTCGGCGATCGCAAAATGAAAGGTTCACCTGCATCCATCTTGAAAGAGGATACAAAAGTAATTACTGGAAAAGACGTCCAAATGAACAACTTGGCTGCCGCCAAGACCATTGCGTCGGTAGTAAAGTCCACATTGGGGCCTTTTGGCATGGATAAAATGCTGGTGAACAAGCATGGCGAAGCAATGATTACTAACGATGGTGCCGAGATACTTAAAAAGATGGAGATAAC
The DNA here is from genome assembly GCA_028683025.1 of Candidatus Methanomethylicus sp. Classification (GTDB taxonomy): domain Archaea; phylum Thermoproteota; class Methanomethylicia; order Methanomethylicales; family Methanomethylicaceae; genus Methanomethylicus. The sequence goes on from JAJRAB010000106.1 coordinate 963, forward strand.
CCATCCTATTGGAAAGATAATGGTGGAAGTAGCAAAGACCCAGGACCAAGAGGTAGGTGATGGGACTACAAGCGCTGTATTATTTTCTGGCGCACTTCTTGAAAAAGCCTACAAGCTCATTGAGAGCGGTGTGCACGGTACAATCATTGTCAATGGCTTTTCAAAAGCCGAATCCATGGCCCAGGAAATCCTTGAAGGGCTTGCAATAGATGTGAGATCCGATGATGAAGCCATTCTGACAAAAATTGCCAAAACAACTCTAAACAGCAAGGGTAGTGTAGCCCTTGGGTCTGATAAGCTGGCTGAGATAGCAGTAAAGACCGTAACTGAAATCGCCCAAAAGACAGGCAACAAGGTCGACCTGAAAGACATAAGGATTGTTAAAGCTATCGGCGAGGGATTAAACGAATCTGAAATTGTCATGGGTATTGTCATTGAGGGAGAAGTGGATGTCCCTAATATGCCCAAGAGGGTTGAGGATGCAAAAATTGTGCTATTGAAGCACGCAATTGATTTGGATAGGGGTGCTGTTGTCTTCGCGCCTCATTTTGACATCGAAGCCCCCGAAGATGTAAAATCCTTTGTAGACCAGGAGAAACAGGCAATGATTGAGATGGTCTCCAAGGTTACCGAGGCTGGTGGCAATGTGCTTCTCTGCGAAAAAGCCATTGACATGTATGCTGTGAATTACCTTGTTAAGCATAATGTTCTTACAGTAAGGAGAATTGATGCACCCGATATGGAGCAGATTGCTAAGGCAGTGGGTGGTCGCCTTATTATGCAGCCCAACGAGATCAATTCCGAAGGCCTTGGAAAAGCTGAAGTCGTTGAGGAGAGAAAATTTGGAGGAAAGACCTTCATTTATATCATGGGTTGTAAGTCACCGACATCCATTACTATTGTTCTGCGCGGCGGGGAAAAACATGTTCTAGATGAGGCTGAAAGATCACTCCATGATGCCCTCTGTACGGTTCGGAATACAGTTGAAGACCGGAAGGTCATTGCTGGGGGCTGTGCTAGTGAAACTGAATTGGCTGTTAGGTTGAAAGCCAAATCCCTGAAGTTCAAAGGAAAAGAACAGCTTGCCATAAGCGCCTACTCCGAGGCACTTGAGTCGCTGCCATTCGCACTGGCTCAGAATGCCGGTCTTGATCAGATAGATCTACTTCTGGAGGTCAAGAACAAACACCAAAAGGAGGGGTATCAAAACTTTGGCATAGATGTTTATTCAGGAAAAGTGACTGACATGTCTGCTCTTAATGTCCTGGAGCCTCTAAGGGTTAAGAAACAAATGCTGAAATCTGCTACTGAGGCCGTAAATATGATTCTTAAAATTGACGACGTGATTAAACAGAAACCAGGCGAGATAAAAGAAGAAGGTCTGGAAGATCGCCTTAAAGAGCGCTCTCAGCGGATTAAAAACAAACGCAAATGGGTTCAGACCCCTGTTGAGATCGTAAAGTAGAACTGGCCAACAGCCTTTCTACTTCTTTTAGTTTTGAACTCCTGAGAATACATCATTTTTATTAAGCTATTTTTAGTAAAATAAGAGACCAGTTAACCCAAGGAAGTAATTCATATGGCAATTGTTATAGGTCTTGATATTGGCACTAGCGGTATACGCTCCCAGGCCATGGAGTTAGAGACCAAGAAGGTTCTATCTACTGCAATCACCCTGCGCCACCCGCTCCCGGGAAGCAACGTGATTGATCATCTGGACTTTTGCATAAATAACGGTATAGATGTGGGCCACAACGTGGTCGTCAAATCCGTGGATTCAGTGCTCAGAAGCCTGGATGTCGATCTCAGCCAGGTTGAGCGCATAGCTGCCTGCGGCAATCCAATCCAAATGTCCATTTTCCAAGGGATTGAGATCCGTGATCTAGCTTACGCTGGTGATGCCGCTCTGGAGCGCATTGGGCTTAAGCGTCTCGAACGCAAAACTGCACTTCTAGATGCTGATCAGATGGGACTCGATTCTGTGAAGCCTACAACCCAAGTATGTATCCCGCCTTCTGTAGCCCATATGATAGGTGCCGATGCAATTGCCATGATTGTTAAATCCGGAATGCTCGACCGAAAGGAGACTGCCCTCGTAACAGATTATGGAACAAACGCCGAGATTGGGCTCATGGTAGGCGACGATATTTACACTGGTTCGGCTGCAGCAGGGCCTGCAATCGAAGGCCAAGAAATTGAGAAGGGCATGCTAGCTTCTCCCGAGGCTATCTCGGATATTAATGTTGTTGATGACGAACTGAGAGTGACTGTACTAGACAATTCAATGATTGGGAAGCTTTCCTATACCTTGAACCTGAAAGACTGGTCCCTGTTGAGGAAGGAAGCCGAATATATTAGACCTAAAGGAATCACTGGAACAGGGACTATTGCACTAATCTATTCGGGACTAAAGGCTGGATTTATCAAGCTTCCTGGAATTGCAACGCCTGACAAGAAGATTCGTCTATTCGATAATGAAATTAATTTCCATGAAAAGGATCTGGGAGAAGCCGGTAAGGCTTTTGGTGCTTTCAGGGCAGGTCATCTAACCCTGGTCAACCATCTTGGAATGACAATGCACGACATCAAGGCTGCCTATATGGCTGGCGCAGGAGGAACCTACGTAGATCCGATTAAAGCCCAGGGCGTGGGCTTGGTTCCACCCAACGTAAAGGACATCTACCAAGTGGGAAACACTTCATTAGCCTTTGCGTGCGACATAGCCAAAGATCTCAAGACAATTGACAATGCCCAGGATATTGCCGAGCGGCTAAAAAGCACCCACGTGATGTTTCCTGTGGAACAGGATTTCAAGAATGCTTACTTGGTGGAACTGGGCTATTGGGGTGGCATGCCGATGGATATGTATCGCAAGTTCCTGAAACGCTATAACCTGCCCGAATACCCTGAAAACACAGTTGCGCCCAATATTCACCGGGTTGTTATCAGGGATATTCCAAACCTTGGAAGCAAGGGTTTGCATATAGTTCGTGACATTGGCACTACATTGACTGTAACATTTGAGGGATGCAATGGCTGTCTCATTTGTGAAAATGCATGTTTGGAAAAAGCACTAAAGATTGAGGAGAAAAACGGCGGCTATGAGGCAGTGATCAGGACTGAATTTTGCGACGGCGTTTCCTGCAGGAAATGTGAAGCTTCCTGCCCTCTAGGAATCTATGACTACTCAAAGTACGTCGTCAAGAAGAAAATAATGTAACTTTTTTTCTTTTTTTTAGAAGAGGCTCAAATGGCTCAATTGAGCCTCAGCACATTCATAATTGCATAGGGCAGCTCATTTATGTCTTCTATGAAAACATGAGTACCTCTACCAATCCTGGCCATGGCTACACAACACTCGATGCTCTCTTCCCTGTAGCCGCCCATTCCTATCTGGAGAACGTGGAGCTTGGAAAATTTGCCAGCTTCTTCTAGGGGATCGCCCCCACAAGTTACCCACCCATCGGTCACGATTATACCGATCTTATCTGAAAGATCTTCCTGGGATGCGCAATGATCAAGCTGTTCAAGACCTATCTTAAGACCATCTTCAACATTTGTGAGATCTCCATATTCGTAATGCAGAATCTTCGCCACAACATCCTCGATGGTCATTTTTTCATCCATGGTCTTAAGAACATCAGCTTTCTGTTTGAAAGCCACTATGGAATAGCAGTCCTTTTCAAGCTTGTAGGCAAGGGCAGCCACCGCCAGTGCTGCCATGACAATTTTCTCGCCCTCCATTGAATTGCTGGCGTCGAACATCAAAGTTACAGCGAGCTTCCTTGGTATTTTATTGACCAGTGCAATGTCCATGTACTCGACATTGTTCTTCCCACTCATGTTTTCAATAGTCTGTTCCAGATCAAAATTTTCATTGAAAACTGGCACATTGTAATACTCTACGCTTTTTCGATGCCTTCTCATTCCCTTTTCGCTTATTTCGGCAGCCAATGAAACTATTGCCCTGCATACAAAAGCTTCGATCGTGGGTTTATCGCCCTCATCCACATCATCAGCAACATAATGCTCGATGATGCTCCACCTGGCATCATCCTTTAGGTCCTCGATCTTTTTTTCTTCTTCAAGATCTTCAAGTTCCATGGCTTTTAGCATGGATTTATAGATCGTCTCGTCCCTCTTGACGACTACAGACTCGACCACTGGTACTATGGCTTCATCTTTTTTTTTAATTCGTCGCCCTCTTTCAAAACAAGCGGCGAATCAAGATTCTTGTCATCCAATCCAGAAAGAACGATCTCTGAAATGATTTCCTCTTTTGTCCTGTTGGACTTTAGCTGAACATCCACTTTGTTATAAAGTGCCATGGTGGCAGCTTCAACCATGTTCAAAACAGTTGGATTTTCCATATCTTTCATTATAGCTACGAGATCGATGGCTCCGCGGATAGAAGATCCTCTTCTGAGATCTTTGTGCTTTCTGCTCTTTCTGATTATGTCAACTGCACTCTTTATGAGCCCCTCACTCTCGCACCTAGTTTCCTTTCTGACTATATCTACCTCTTCATCGAAGGTCTGATACTTGAGGCCGATCCAGACGAACCTGTCCCTAAGGGCTTCGCTTATCCTGCTGGTCCCAGCAAATTCCTCTGGGTTCTGGGTTGCTACTACTATAAAGCCCGGCTTTGCACATATTTCACCCAGCCGCGGGATGATTATCTTTCCCTCATCCATTGCCGGTAAGAGGACATTTTGAGTGCCTTCCGGCATCCTATTGAGCTCATTAATAAAAAGAACGCCACCATTCAACATTGCTTGGGTCAAAGGTCCTTGGATAAACGTCTCCCAGACATATCCTTTTGACAGGACAGTGGGAGGATCAAACCAACCAGTAAGTTTGTTTTCGGTGTACCTCTCGTCTCCATCAACTCTATAGATACTTCTACCCAAGTAATTGGTAACTGCCAGGGCCAATTTGGTTTTGCCAACACCTACTGGGCCTTCAAGGAGTGCATGCTTGTTGTTGGATAAGGCATTTAATATCATGCCAAGTTCGACATCGCGCCCAACAATGCCCGATTTGGCTTTTATTGCATTGACGGAGCTCATACCTTACCAACAAAAAATGGCGCATTATAAACTTTTAGCTGGTGACAGGGATCAATCCCGTAGATGAAAGGATGATTTGACAATATCTGACTAGATGATGCCTTTTGCCCGTTCAAGCTCGTGAGAGACCATCGAAGCAATTATCCATGTGTCCAGCGCGTCTTTGTAAAGTGAAATCTTCTCATCTGCAAGCTTCAGGTTTTGTTTGGAAAATTCGCCTCTCTGAAAACCGCCAATCACTATCAAGGGATCTCCCTTTTTTAGGAGCTCTGGAAAATAATCCCCGCTCCTAACCGTTTTCCCCTTTTCAGTTAGAAGAATGGTGGATGAATGGCTGACATTCTTTACAATATCCTCCAAAGTCCCCCTCTTTAATAGCATCAGAGGCTTACCAAGAGGAGGAACCCTTCCGACTTCGAACAGTTGCTCAATTAATCCCTGAAATCTGGCATAGTTTCTTGGGAGATTTATCTCGCGGTCAATTTCCAAGATATAATTATCCAGCGTATGGACATAGACCGTCAGTTGCCCTGTTTTATTCAAGGGTCGCTCAAGGAGGTTGAGAAGGGTCAAATAGGTAATGTCAGGCCTGCCTCTTCGGTCCCAGTTCTCCATATTTTTCATGGCTGCGTAGTGGTAGGAAATGTCAAGGAGAGTTTCCTCAGGCTTTTTGCCCTTGCGTTCAGCTGCCCTTGTTACGGATGGATGATTAAGCAACTCCTTTGGCACCATTTCAAGAGCCGCTTCTGCAATGACAATTGTAATCATCCATCAATCCTCTCCATTAGGTTCCAAAGCAATCTGCTAATTTGGTATGCCCAAAAAGCAAAATCGCATGTCAATAAAAAAATCAAAGCCCAACTAATAAACATGCTTGGCGCCGGCAATATTATGCATTTGGCAGGAAATCCTGTTCAGGATTATGGGCGTAAACTATTATATGGGAGAGCAATAGCTTTCTCAAGATGGGCTGGATAGAAATGGGACGAAATAGTCGATTGGTTCAGGATATGTCTCAACAGAGGATCTCCCATCTTTTTGAACTGGCACTTGAGAATGCTACAAGTCGCCCCGATCTATCCGATAGATATGTTGCAATGGCCCTTAAAATTGCCCAAAGAACTCGTGTTCATATTCCGAAAAATCTTAAGAATTATTATTGCAAATCGTGCAAAGCCTTCGTATATCCGGGCATTAATTCTCGAATAAGGATTAACCAGCGTAGAAGCTCCCACCTTACCGTAACCTGTCTTCATTGCGGCTATGTTAAGCGCTTTACCTTGAAAAAGTAGAACATTTGCCCCGTATGCGCCCTTTATGACTGTAATAACCGCGCATAAAAGGTAAAAGGATTTATATAGAGATTTATTTTAACTTCAGAGGACATAAAATGGAGAGGAATTCAAGTGCCTTTAGCTCAAAATGTACCTGCTGATAAGCTCATCAATGCTATCGCAGAGTATCTCAAGGACAACGTGAAGGAAGTCTCGCCACCAGAATGGTCCCTTTACACAAAGACCGGACCACAGGTGAGCAGAGTTCCTTCCCAGAGTAATTTCTGGTATGTCCGCAGCGCTTCCCTTCTGAGAAGGCTTTACATAGAAGGACCTGTGGGCATTGAAAGGCTCCGCACACTTTACGGAGCAAGAACGAAGAACGGCATGAAGAATGAGCACTTCGTAAAGACTGGCGGATCATCCATAAGGAAAGTTCTTCAGCAGCTTGAAGGGGCCGGTCTTGTGGCAAAAGCCAGTACCAAGGGCCGAGTGCTGACCGATAAGGGTACATCAACTGTTGATAGGATCGCCTACAAGCTCATTAAGGACCTTCAGAAGGATATGCCGGAATTGAACAAATACATTCCAATAAAAGCAGAGTAAATCAGAGTTGAGTCTAATGGCTGGAGATCCTGACGAGATTGAATTGATGAAGCAAAAGAAACTTGCTGCCATGCGAAGGCAAATGGCTGAAGAGCAATCGGCTGAAAGGATGCAACACGAAGCCGAAGCTCAAAAGGAAAATTTGCTTAGATCAATTCTTTCACCAGAAGCTCGCAGCAGACTCAATAACTTGAAGATGGTTAGGCCTGATTTTGCTGAACAACTGGAGCTGCAGCTTATACAGCTAGCCCAGGACAGGAGGCTCCCGCTTCCCCTCTCAGATGAGCAGCTTAAGCAGATACTGGTCGAACTAGGAAATAGAAAAAGAGATATTAAGATAACAAGACTTTGAGGAGACGAAACCATATGGCAAGCAATAAACACCTAGCAAGAAAGAAACGCCTTATCAAGGCAAATAAGGAGAGCAGCTCCGTTCCGCTTTGGGTTGTAGGAAAAACCAGAGGAAAATTCAGGCGCCATCCAAAAATGAGGAATTGGAGAAGTCGAAAACTAAAGTTCTAAGGTGAATAATTTGAGCACCGATCAAGCAAACGCACCTGCGAAGGCCAAGGACGAAAAAACTATAGCAGAAGCTGGGAAGGTTGCTGCGAAGACTGTAAAATCAGAGCCAAAGAAAAAGCAGCCTAAAAAAAGCAAACCAAAGACGGATAAAAATACCTCTGAAGGCAAGGAATCCAAAAAAGAAGAAAAGGTTCAAAAAAAGGATGAAGCAGAGGACAAGGTAGTGGATGAAAAGGATCTGACCATTAACCTCAGGCATGCTTATCTTACCTACGGCCGCAAAGCTGCCCCGAAAGCTGTCCGCCTTGTCAAGAAAGTGTCGAGTAAAGTATTCAATACTGATGATGTCAAGATTGACGACAAACTTAACCAAGCCCTGTGGTCAAGAGGGAAGACAAAGATAGCTCGGAAAGTATCAGTCAAGGTTCAAAAACTCGAGAGTGGTACGGTAAGGGTGCGCCATTCGGAGGCGTAACCCCTTGTCAATCTCGCGCCTTTCCCTCTACGGGAATCCAAATATCGGTGCATTTTCTTTTGCGACCGACTCTTTTGCACTGATTCCTAATGATATGCCGGAAGGCGCGGTAAAGGAGATCTCCTCAACACTGGAAGTTCCCACCTTCAGAACAACCATCGGTGGGAGTGTATTACTCGGCATATTTATTGTCGGAAATTCCAACGGGATTATTCTTCCTAGTTATGCTTATGACGATGAAATTGCCGCAATTGAA
>JAJRAB010000059.1 GCA_028683025.1 Candidatus Methanomethylicus sp.
GCCCTGATACCAGGGAGATACTCAAAAACTTGAAGGGCTATTATCCCGAATCCATGCCCCAATTCCCTGTGAAAGGAGTAGGGCCTTTTGAATCACCAAAAACCCAGGGCGTCTCAATCTCCATACTCGGCACTTTTGTCGCCTCGGCTTTCTCATGGGGAGGCATGGTGATGGGCATGTCCATTGTCTCGATTATTCTACAGCAGTATGGTGTAGCGCTCACGATGATCAACATCGCCGTCTCTCTCCATGTTTTTGGCATGTTTGGGCTGTCCATACCTTTCGGGTGGCTTACCGACCGATTCGGACGCAGGATTGTCATGGCTCTCGGAGGTGCCATACTTGGCCTAGGTGCATTCATTATGCCGATAACAAGCAATTACCTAATTATCACCTTGGGCGTCTTCCTTATTGGACTCGGCTGGAGTGCAACAAACGTAGCTTCCACTGCGCTCCTATGCGACCTGACGCCAGGCCCAAGGCGTGGCAGCATATTAGGCGCCAATGATGTGGCCACCGGCGCAACATCCGTGGCTTTGCCGACTTTGGGGGGCGCTATATTGTCCTCGTTAGGGTTTTTTGCCTTTGCCATAGCTGGTGTCTTGGTGTCGTTGCCCGTTATCCTTAGCGTCATTCCGGTTCACGAGCCCCTCCGTGGGAAACAAAGTTGCCCTTGATTGTGGGTGCCGTAAAATTCAGAAGCAGATGGAAGGGTATAAAATGCCCTTTCCAATTCTTTCATATCTATGGAAGAGCGTTTGGTTGCCCCCTGCGGCATGAATTGCGCAATCTGCAGTGGCTATATGGCCTTAACACATGATGTAAAAAGCAAAGGCATTAGGATTCCCTACTGCAAAGGCTGCCGCCCAAGGGGTAAAGAATGCGCCTTCTTGAAAAAACACTGCAAATTGCTTATGGAAGGGAAAGTGAAATTATGCTATGAATGCCCCTCTTATCCTTGCACTCGCCTGAAAGGCCTTGACAAACGATATAGATCTCTATTCAGGATGAGTATGATTGAGAACTTGAACTTCATCCAAAAGGAAGGGATTACCTCATTTCTGAGAAAGGAAGAAGCCAAATGGAAATGCGTTAAATGCAGTAGTGTAATCAGTTGCCACAACGGCATATGCTTTGACTGTGGTTTATCATTACTTGCCGAAAAGAAGCAGAAATACCGCTGGGAAGAATGATCCTTCAATGGATTAGCGCTAGAGGATCCATGGTTTTAGGGTAAATAACGACCTTTGTTGTTTGAATTCTAAAGTTATTTGGATATATTTCATCTATTTGATCTAACGCATATCAGATGGCTTAGATCAATCAAATAACCTTTTTAAGCGAATGTGTATAATTTTAGGTAGTGAGTATCTTATGGCTTCCAAAAAAATCGGAATGCTGCTAATTGCGCTCTTTCTATTCTCCACATTCGCTTTTACGACCACCACAACAGTAAAATCAGCAGGACCATACAAAATATTGCTAATTACATCAGAATTTCCAGGTGAGGTTACGAATGTTACCAACGACCTACTTGGGTTCAGTGACTTCTCAACTGTCGACTCCTGGAATTATAACACCAATACGACACTGCCGACAATTGATGAGCTCTTCGATTATGACGCTCTCCTTGTTTGGACCAATATTGATGGTAATTACTCCTTGGTAGGCGACCTCATCTCAGATTACCTCGATGCCGGAGGAAAAGCCGTCATCATGACCTTTTCCGACTCAGCATCTTGGAATTTGGGAGGTAGGTACCTTTCCACAAACAAAAACCTCTTGGCACCAACTGACGAAGGATATGATTATTGGGCTCTCGGCACGATCGAAAACGCCAGCCATCCTGTAATGGCAAATGTGACAACTTTCGGATCAAACTACCGTGCCAACACCAATGAAACGGTCAACGGTGGAATTGTAATTGCAAGATATGAAAGTGCAGTCAATTATGTGCTTGCAGCCCAATCGCCAATTTATAACATGATAACATTGAACTTCTACCCACCCGAAAGGGGTACGAGTGACGGTCCACTGATGGAACGCAATGCGCTTGTGTTCGTTATCGAGGACCTTCACTATACGCCATATGTCCCACCAACCACAGAATTTAGGGTTCTGTTAATGTGTGACGATGAGAGTTGGGCAAGCACTGTTCAAACCGCTCTGAGTGCATATACAGACTTTGATGAAGTGGTTCTTTGGAACTACTACTCTAACACAACATGGCCCACTCTTGAAGAGCTTTCCACATATAATGCAGTGTGCGTATGGACCAATTATAATCCGCCAGACACCATGGGCGATCTAATCTCAGATTACCTGGATAATGGAGGAGGCGTGGTTGTAATGACATTCGCAGACTCAGCAGGTTGGGCTATGGGTGGAAGATACATTTCCACTGGCAAGAATCTGCTAGCACCAACTGATGACCGTTTCGGAACATTGACTCTTGGAGAATTGACCATACCCTCTCACCCAGTATTGGCGGGAGTAACCACATTCAGTGCTTATTATCACAACAATGAATATGACACAATAAACGGCGGCATAGTGATTGCGAAATATAATAACGGAGTAATTCTTGCGGCAGAGTCACCAACATACAAAATGATTACACTCAATTTCTTCCCATCCGACTCAACGACCGGTGATGCTTCTTTGCTCATACGCAATGCCCTCCTCTATGTTTACGGTGCAGTACCTTACAATCCAGGAGGACCGAAGAATCCAGATCAAAGCAGGGGAATGGCCTTTGACTATACAATAACACAAGGATTTACCTTTGCCAATTTCGTGAACTTGATGGACACCAGAAGCAATGCTTTTGCACCATCTTCGATAGCAATAACCAACCTCGATGTCACCTGCACACGCTCGTTCCAGCATGTCCAGTTGCTGATTGACGAGACCAATGACAATCCAATCTACCCGATACCTGTAGCCCTGCCAAGCGGCTTGACCGTGTACAAGTATGAGAAGCTTGTAATTGGCGTACCGCCAAGCACAATTGCGGAGGTAACCTTCACGTTCAAGGTACCCCAGAGCTGGTTCTCCTCATTTGGAGTTGCTAAAACAGCCCTTAACCTATACCAGTTCAACGGTGGATCTTGGGACACTTTGCCAACAACTATGCTCTCTGAAGACTCCAGCTTCGTCTACTACACCGCAAGCTCAACCGGCCAAGGTGTCTACGCAATAGCAGGTTAAAACAAAAACCTTTTTCTTCTTTTTTTATTTTTATTTAATTTAAATTTTTTTTGTAAGTGCCATTAAAGTCCGTCAATTCGTATTTAGATGGTCTGTTAGCTTTTTATCAAATTGAGTCTAAATGAATAGCAGAGGGTTTTGCGAGTGAACAATCAACTACGGGCGTTCACAGATTCATGTGTCCTCTGCGGCATTTGCACAGAGGTATGCCCGTTCTATATTGCTACAGGCAATGCAAAATATGGTGCTATGGCGAAGGTTGAAGCATCAGGTGCGCTTTTCCGAGGCAGCAGCATCGGAGACGAGGACCTCAAGACTATCCTGCTTTGCACCAGGTGCGACCACTGCCAGTCGGCCTGCCCGACGAATATACCTGTGGCAGACATTGTACAGGAAGCAAGGGCTGAATTGCGAAAAGTAAAGCGTGTACCTGACAAATACAATTCCATTGCTGAGGCTATAATCAGGAGTGGCTCACCGATGGGAACTCCAACTGAGAAAAGGCGTGCCTATGTGCCGGAAGGTTTTCAATCCCCAAAGAAGGCGAGGTACCTTTATGTCCCTGGCTGCTGGTCTGGCATACGTCTTCCAGAGACGGCAAGAGCTTCGGTCGAACTCATGATAAAGGCCGGCATCGACTTTACGATTCTTGGTGACAGGGAGTAGTGCTGCGGGCTCTTCCTAATAGACACTGGCATGCTGGAAGAGGCCTGGATTTTGGCTAAATCAAACACACTGCTGTTCGAATCATACGAGCCGGAATTTTTGGTTACTGAATGCCCCTCCTGCTATGACGTCTTCAAGTCTGTGTACCCAAAGCTCTTCCGGAAACCCAATTACAAAGTCATCCACATCTCCGAGTTGCTGAAAGAGTTGCTGGATTCTGGTAAGCTGAAGGTCGGCAAAGGAGAATGTGCTAAGAAAATCATCTACAAAGATCCATGCCCCCTGGTTAGGCGCCATGGGATAACCGAAGAGCCCCGCCAAATAGTTGCACAATATGCTGAACTGCTGGAGTTCGACAGCAATAGGATGGAGTTGCTCTGCTGCGGCGCACCAGCCGGAGTGAAGCCCCTATTCCCTAATATTGCAAACCGGATTGCTGAGATGCTAAATTCAGAAGCAGCAGTGAAAGGTGCCGACGAAATTGCTGTAAGTTGTGTCTTCTGCATGTATCATATGGGAGGGGCATCTAAAGAGAAGACTCCTCTAATCCGAACGTTATCCCAGGAAATTAAGGAGCATCTGAAAGGATGAACCTGCCCAAAAGCAATTACTCCAGTAAACCGTCGCCACAAAATGCCCGATTCAGCATCTTTTTACTTTTTAAACAACATCTTTTTATTATCTAAAATATATCCCTTAGAACTAAATTTTAAAGCGTCAGCTTTAGTCCCGCATCGCCGTCAATGACCCGCCTGCCAAAAGCTCTTTTCAAGGCGCAGACTGCATCCCTCCCCGTACAGTGTGCTGGGATTATGAATCCCGGATCTGCCTTTTCCAGAGCCTCAATTGTCCGCGATATCCTTTCTTTAGGTTCGCCCGCTAAATGGAAACCCCCGATTATGGCGTGAACATTCTTCTCGCCCAATAGCCCCTTAGCCTGGTTTATGGTGTTTATTATGCCTGAATGGGCACAGCCAGTTACGATTACAAGCCCTTTTCCGGCAATCCTGGCAACAACTGCCTGATCGTCGGTGAACCGATCCACCTCAAGCTTTGCTTCCCCTTCAACCAGGAAATCATCCTCAAAGTTCTCGAAATCGCTGTTTCGCTCTATCACTCCGGTGGTGGAAAGCCAATCGGTCACCAGCTGAGGTTCATCCGACTCATGGATTTCAGCTCCTGCTATCTCAAGCTCCCTCCTGAGAAAGGGCATGCCGATCTCCCTGAGTTCACTATCATTTTGCTTGAAGCGCCTGCTAAAGACCGAAGACTGGACATAGAGGGCATACCGCCCCAGGTACCTTGCAAAGAATTCCATGAGCCCTCCCGAATGGTCATAATGACCGTGGCTCAGGACAATACTCCTGATATCCTTAATACCCATTACTTCCAGGTTGTTCACCAGCGCTTTTCCAGTTTGGCCTGTGTCGAAGAGGATTTTTTCACTTCCATCCTCGATCAGGGCAGCAAAACCGTGTTCACCCAGAAGCCCGGTTGCACCTACTTTCACTGAGTTACTGCAAACTATCCTGCAGGTGAGTTTCTTTACTGGGATAGGCCTAATCATGTGTTGTCTATCTTCATCGATTATTCAGTGTTATATATTCTATTAGACTGAAAATGACAAATACCATTACCTTGCTGCCATTGACCTTTTCCTGAACAGGACTCCGCCTGAAATTAGCATGATTAAACCTAATAGCACCAGAGCTTGACCTGCCCCGTCAATGTTCAAGAGATATAAGCAGGCTGCCACACATAGAACCGCGATGCCAAGCATCAATAACCTGAGCGCCAAAGCCGTTACCCGCCGAAATGTTATCTTGTACCTGTTATCGCTTGCTGTAATAGTTCTGGCGGTATATTATCTGCCCGATTACCTCCCCCTTGAAGGTGTGACCGCTTACCACTCATCGCTGCTGCTCAACTTCATGGGAGTTCCTGCAGATGCCTCCATAATTAATGGGCACGCCTTCATCGGTAACATTTACATTGCCAGGGATTGCACCGGTATTCAAGTGATCGCTGTGTTCCTAGGGCTCATCCTGCCGTTGCCGGGAGCTCCGTGGAAGAACAAGCTTCTGAGCCTTGCGTTGGTCTCGGGAATCCTTTATGCCGCAAACCTCGCTAGGATCGCCCTAGAGTTCTGGCTAGTTTATTTCGGTATCCTCCCTTGGTCCCTGGCGCATTATCCGCTTAGCCTCCTACTCGGGATTGGGGGCGTCGCCATGCTCGTCCTAATAACCGACCAACTACTGCCGGAGTTTGGCGCCTTCCTACTGGGCGCCTCGAATCTACTAGGAACCCTTGGAGTAAAGAAAAAGGCAGTCAGCTGATTGGGACAGCCTTAAGCTGAGACCTTCTCCTGGCCATGAGGTAAATTATTGCCAGACCCAAAGCCAACCCAATGAATATGGATTCGAACGGGAACCCAGGGATGGCAAGGCTGAGCCCCACTTGGTAGGAGTAGGTGCCGGACTCGGTCGTATTCCCATCGGTATCCGTTACCGAAACCAAGAACTTTACCTCGGTCCCTATGGACTGTCTTGGTATGGTGGCCACATATTGAGAGCCCTGCTTGATCATTGCCACGGAAATGAAGCTCCCTCCGTTCACCGAATACTTGAGGATGACCTGGCTTGCCACAGGCGCACCAACCGCCAGCGTGGCAGTCACGGTGACGTCCTCATCCTGCTGGGGATCTGAGGGTGAGTAATCGACATTAGATATGACCGCATTAACCGGATAGGCATCCCAATTACCGCTCTTATAATCGGGGGGAGTCCAGCCCAATGGGTTTTGCTCCCCTGTAGCCTCGACCCAGATCCAGCCCGATCCCCTTCCGTCATTTATGTCCCAGTAATAGTTGGCGTTTTGGTAATCTGGAAGCCAGATGAGCAGGGCTACATGCTCATCCGTAAGAACCAGCGCCACATCATAGCCGGCTGCAATGTATAAAGTTGCGCAAAGGAAGGCCATATCCTCACAGTCGCCTATCGCCACTTGACCTGTAGTTTCGTTGAAGCTATGAGCTGTCTCATCAGCATTCCAAGCCCACTCCTCCTGAGCAACTCCGTTCATTAACACATTGTCTGAATCATACCCATACTCAGTCCATCTCTGGACATACTTCAGGATCGCCACAGCCCTCTGGGTATCGCTGGCATACTCTGCCTTGAACTGGGCGCCCAGGTTGAATGCCAGTTCGCTGTTCTTGCCCAAGGTTTCGTAGGCGAGATTGGGGAAATAGCCATCCGCACCGCCATAGTAGTTCCGGTCAAATCCAAAGCTGTCGTAATAGTCCCCGTTCCGATAGGTAAATGTGGGTGGGTAGGTCAGCCCGCTTGGGAAAGCAAGGGCCATGGCTCCAGAAGAAACAACCAGCAGTAGAAGAAAAACCCCCAGAGCAACCACCCTAGAAATGGGACTCATTGTGTTTCCCGCCACCTGGAATCTCTTTCTCTCACCTTGCCCATTGCCTCCTCTGCCTGTAGGTAATTTGATCCCGTCATGCCAAGGGTATCAGAAGGCTTGCCAGCATTATAAGCCCTAAAAAGACCTCAAACGAGAAGACGAAGACCCCCACTGCCAATGGGGATTTGTTGACATCGTCGAGATCAATGCCGAAAGGCTTTAGCTTTGCAAAGACTATGTAGAATACCCATCCAAAGACCATGCTTACTAAGAAGCTGAGCACAACTATCAGTAGCCGCTCCAGATTGAAGTAAGAGCCGAAAATCACAGATTGGCCTAGGAAGAATGGATTTACCATGGAACCATAGACCACAAGGCCTGCAAAGATAAAGAAACCACTCACGAAGAGGCCCGTTGCCAACGGATCACCCTTTATCTTCCGGAACTCACTGATCTCGCTCGTTATGAAATCTAGGCTCCTTATTCCGATAAAGCCCAATAAAAGGCATATGAGGCTTGACACGAAGGCACGGACAAACCAAAGCAATATCATCGTCAGAAGTTCGGGGCTCATAGCAATACCTTTCCCTGCGACGTATTATAATATTGCCCCGAACCAGTTGAATGACCGCTCCAGATGGAACTCCAAACGCTCGACATCTATCATGCCGCCCTATCACGTGAATCGGTTTGGGTGGCAACAGACCCCCGCACCTTCAATCGTTCTGTGAAATTCGACTCTCAAATGCATCCTTGGGTATATGAGGCAGACAATTAAACCAGCTAGCCTAACCCTAATGCATAAACACAGAGGCAACTTTTCTCGTTTATTTGGGGTTGGCTTTTATCCCCATAGACATACTATTATAGGCACTCAGTCAGAAAGGTAAGTTCAAGGGAGGGGAGGGGACTCATGATTGGACCAATCCCCATTGTCTTTGGCACCAGCAGAGGATAGTACTGTCTTTGCTTGCGTTGGGTTTTATGATAGCTTTTGCAATGCTGGTGGTGTATTGGATAGCCTAGAGTGCCTTGCCACCTTTTTGCTTGGGGCAGGGGTGATTATGCTTATGGCTGGTATTGCCGCCTTGACGATTGGCGGGGGCAACGGTAGTACGAGTGGCGGGATCGTCCTTTTTTATTGGGTTAATTCCCCTGTTCGTCTGCGGTAACATCAAGGATTCAACTATCTTGATTCTGGCACTAGTGATGCTAGTGCTTACCGAAGTCGGGGTATTTTTTTTCCGTAAGCACTTCTTTTCCTAGGATTGAGAAAGCAGGATCTGTTCCAAAAACAATCCATTGTAACAGTATAGTGCATTTGAGGTGCTCAATTGAACCTGCAGAAATCTCATTATTTTTATTAGCTGTGAAAAAAAGAAAAAAAAGGGAAGGTATGTGTTGCTTGATATTGGCTTACTTAGGCTTTCGCATGAAGAAGTAGGCTAAAGCTATGATTGCTACAACAGCAACTCCGCCAATTATATACCATGTATAATCAGTGCCCGCAGCAGCCTGGGCTGAGATTACCGAGGCAACTGTGGACTGAGCTGCAGTTACCTGCTCATTGCCAGCGAATGATGCCTTGAATTGGTATGTCCCTGGTCCTGCAATAGTATACTGAGATGTATAGGCTCCACTGGTCAGAGTCGCATTGGCAATATTTTGGAATGTGGCGCTTCCATTAATTGCTACCCATAGAGCCACTGTCCCTGTTGCTGATGGTGTAATTGTGCCCGATAGGGTCACTGCCTGGCCTGGAGTCACTGTGGCACTAGACGCCTGTATGGTAAGTGTTGGTGTAGCCCGCTGGGAATTGACTGTGACTGACGAAGACTGGGCTGGGTTTAGCTGCTCATTGCCAGCGAATGATGCCTTGAATTGGTATGTCCCTGGTCCTGCAATAGTATACTGAGATGTATAGGCTCCACTGGTCAGAGTCGCATTGGCAATCTGCTGGTAGGCTGAACTGTTGACTGACTGCCATATGGTTACGGTTCCAGTTGCTGATGGTGTAATTGTGCCCGATAGGGTCACTGCCTGGCCCGGATAGACGCTAGCAAGGGATGACTGGATCGTAACCGTAGGAGTTGTCAACTGGATGGGCGTTACTGTAATGGTTGTTGTTGTTGAATTGGCTGGAGTTGTTACATTATCACCCGGCCAGACTGCATAGAACTGATAGGTTCCTGGTCCAGAGGGGGATAAGATGTAGGAGTACTGTCCTGCTACAAGGCTTCTGGATGCTACAGAAGCGAATGCTGAACCGTTATAGGACTGGTATAGTGTCACATTTCCAGTCCGTATTGGTGAGAGCATTCCTAGAATTACGTAGCTGTTATTTACTGATATTGTAACCGATCCGCTTATGGTAAGAGATGAGGTCTGCAGTGGAATTGCTGTGACATTTATGCTGACTGTTGGAGATTGGGCTTGGTTATATTCGGTGTTGCCTGGCCATGTTGCATAATACTGGTGCATCCCAACATCAGAAGGAATAAACGAGATGGAATACGCTCCTGCACTGAGAGTCCTTGTACTGTGCGTAAAATAGCCGCTTCCATTGATCGACTCATAGATTGTCACTGTGCCTGATTGAGTTGGGGTAATGGTTCCAGACAGAGTCACAGAGGAGCCAATTGAAATGGTTGCTGCAGATGTGGTAAGAGTCAGATCAGCATTAAGCTTCGGCGGTGGCGTGTTGGAAACTACCCTTCCTTGAACGGAACCTCTTGGGGTAGCCTGAAGAACGAAGTTTACATTTGAGGTTGTCTGACCCTTTGTAACGGTAACTACCTGTGAAGCATCCTGATAACCGGAATCAGAGGCTGTGACGTTGACTTGAACCGATGTCCAGTTGCCTGGGACGTGAATCTCAAGCAAATAGTTGCCGTTGCTATCCGTGCTATCCGAGTTGCTGTCTGTTGTATTCATTGCAGGGAAAAATGGATTTGGCACCTCATACTCCCCCTCAGCATCAGCGGAGGAAAGAGGACCAGTTGCGTTGCTTATCTTCCCAGAGATCCAAGCTAGGTTATAATCGAGTTGGAAATCGACTGGAGAGGTTAGGGCACCTGCAGTAACGTTAACCGACTCGCTATTGAAAAAGTCATAGGCTGCATATACTGTGTACTCTCCAGTTCCCAATCCGCTATTGATGGTGTAACTTCCGTCAGCATTGGTATCTGCAAAACCTGTGCCTGCTGGACCGGTAGCATAGACCGTAACGTTGGGGGCTGGGCTTCCATCATACTGGGTAATGGTTCCAGAGATCGAACCGGATACCTGAAGCTGGAAATTGACTGTTGCGGATCCGCCTGCCGATAGCGTTACAGCCCTGACATCTGAAGTATTAAAGTAATACCCTTCAATGGAAGAGAAAAATGGAATACTGACATTGTAGGGCCCTGCTGGCAGGTTGGCAGACATGGTGTAGTAACCATTCGCATCAGTTACTGCCAGGTTGCCATAGCGATCATCAATATCAGTACTGGCAAATATGCTGATGCCCTCCACACCGCTGCCCACATTATTCGTCACCCGACCAGTTATTGTGCCGGATTGAATAAGGTGTAGGGTTATGCCTGATGTAGTCTGGCCTTCGGTGGCATTGATCCCATAGGTTATGTCTGACGCTGCATCAGATCCTGTATAATAGAAGAAGAAGCCTGGCGGAGAAGCATAGATTGAGTAGGTACCTGTTTCAATGTTCGTATTTATTGTGAATGAGCCATCAGATTCTGTGAAGGCATAGCCCGCAGTGTTGTTATTCTGATTAAGGAGGAAGACCATTGCATCACCTGCCGGGCTTCCTGTATGATCGAGAACCGTGCCTTTTACAGTGGCAGAAGGCAAGAGGTATATGTCCCCAAGGTTGAACGTCGTTCCCTGGCTTATGGTACCACTGATACTCTTCTCAAGGTAGCCCGTAGCACCTACGGTCCCTGTAAAGTTTCCGATACCCAAACCCGTAATCGTAAAGGTTCCTAGAGCCCCTGTATATGTGGAACCATCAGGAGATACTCCTGACAAGTCAACATACGCATCGGACACTGGATAGGGAGGCTGGGAAGCAACGAATGACACTGGCGCCAAAAGAAGCAATGTTAGCATTAACTCTGTTAAAATTATTTTACTTTTCATATAAACACCCACATAGACTTATTTTGAAAAATAAAGTCCTGATTATGTACTTAACTAGCAGCTTATTTGAGAATTTCGCAAACAAGAGAATAATTTGACTTTAATCAAAAAAATGGCATCAATTAATTTTTTTTTAAACTAATTCGCAATCAAAATTCCATGAATATTCAATAATATGCTATTTATCCACTAGGTTTGAATCAAATTATTGGAAATTTTTATCATTTGCCTAACTTATTATAATTTTATGGAAAGAATTAATTCTCTACTCGATCTGTCAGGCAGAACAGCTATCGTAACAGGGGGCGGCATTGGAATTGGCTATGGTATTTCCTATCGGCTTGCAGAGGCTGGCGCTAGTGTAATTATAGCAACCAGAAAGGAAACGCAGGGCCTTGAAGCGGCTAGGTCTCTCACAGAGCGTGGATGGGAGGCCACTGCAATTACAACTGATGTTTCAGTCGAAGGGGATGTTAAGCGGATGGTTAAAGTAACTTTAAAGAAGTATGGTTCCATTGACATTCTCGTGAATAATGCTGGAATATACCCGCAGATCCCCCTGAGCAGAATGACGCTTGCAGACTTTAAGAATGTGATCGCTATCAACCTAGAAGGGGTTTTCCTATGCACAAGGCACGTATCCGATGTCATGATCTTAAAAAAAACTGGGGGTAGAATCATCAACATTACATCAATTGATGCCCTTCACCCATCCTCAGTGGGGCTGGCTCACTATGATGCGTCAAAACATGGTGTCTGGGGATTTACCAAGAACATTGCGCTGGAGCTGGCGCCACATAAAATTTGGGTGAATGCGATTGCACCGGGTGGTATTCTTACACCAGGAGTTCAAAAACTCCAACAATCCATGCCATATGAACAAGTAGTAAATATGAACAAAGTTATTGACGATTTTACATCAAAAATACCTATGGGCCGGTTAGGAGATCCTGATGAAATCGGCAAGGTTGCGCTGTTTCTGGCATCTGACATGGCATCCTATATGACTGGTTCACAGATTATAGTAGATGGCGGAGTGCTTCTCTGCTAAACTCTAGTTTGCATCAGTTAATATGACTCACTAATAGATCGTGATCAATCAACAAGACCATTTACAAATTGTCCAGAGCTTTGAGCACTTCCTCAGAGTGTTGCTTTACATCAACCTTAGGGAAAATGTAAGCTATCTTCCCCTGCTTGTTTATTATGAATGTGACCCTCTTTGCAGCAAGGCTGCCAACTCCTAGTACGCCATATGCTTTGGCTACCTCTTTGCTGTTGTCGCTAAGAATAGGAAATGGAAGAGTGTACTTTTGTGCAAATTTTTTATGCAACTCAACAGTGTCCAAGCTAACTCCGATGACGATAGCCCCCTTTTCCTCATAGAGTTTATAGTCGTCCCGGAACTTACAAGCCTCAGTGGTGCATCCGGAAGTGAAGTCCTTGGGATAAAAGTAGAGCACAATGTTCTTCTTTCCAAGAAAATCCTTAAGGCTCTTCGGAAGACCCTTATCGTCAAAGAGGGTAAATTCTGGGGCATTGTCCCCAACCTTAAGCTCAACCATTGTAGTTCCCGCTATCCTACTTCAGTTTGGCTCGATTTAAAGATTTCAGGCTATATTTTTGCTAGACAAACTATTATCCGATTTATCACCAAGCCACATCTTAAATACATGAATTTTTCAGCGTAATATCAGTGTAGAAGATGGACTGGTTCGCTGATGGCATGTTGATCATGATGATGGCATTCATAGGCATCTTCATCGTGTTCTTCTTTTCAGTTGCTTTCTACGCCGTGTTTAAAGCTCTGAGAAAGATGCCCATGGAACCTGCTACGAAAAAATCTACAGAGAAGGAAATTATTAGGCAGATAATTAAAGTAAGATGCCCCTACTGCTCTCATGTCTACGATGAAACTTTGGATGCATGTCCTCATTGTGGTGGCAAACATCCCTGAACATAATTGCGCCCATTATTGCTAGATTTTATTGTTTCTGATTAACTCGTTTTTTGAGAACTGGAGCGCTTCAGAAGTTCAATCACTTCCTCATCCTCAGTCTGTCTAAAATCCTCATAGAAATCTCCCACTGCATTGAACGAATGTGGGATTTCAAGGCATATGACTTGATCTGCTTCCCTCTTTAGCAAATTTATAGTATCCTCAGGACCTACTGGGATTGCGATCACCAGTTCCTGAGGCTTCTGGCTCCGTATGGATTTTAGAGCAGCTTTTATGGTAGCGCCGGTGGCTATTCCATCATCTACAATAATGACGACTTTGCCCTCTAGGATGGGTAAGGGCTTAAATTGGGGCCTATACAGGCGCATCCTCCGTTCAATCTCTTTTATTTGCTCACTCACTTCTGACTCTATGAAACGATGGGAAATGCTTAGATATTTGATATAATCATCATTAAGCACGACCGTCCCATCTTGACTCACTGCCCCAATGGCCAGTTCAGGATTCATAGGAGCGCCTATTTTCCTGGGTATAATTATGTCAAGTGGAGCGCCAAGTACTTGGGCAATTTCATAAGCTACAACTACCCCTCCTCGTGGGATCGCAAGAACGATTGTATCCTTACCTTTAAAGTTTACAAGGGCTTCAGCTAGCCTTCTGCCAGCCTCTTGCCTATCCTTGAAGATTGCAATCCCCCGATCATCTTCTCTGCCAGCTTCTAATTTATCCCTGTGGATAATACTCGTCAACAAAAAACAGAAAGGGAAACTTCAGGAACAAATTCTAGACATTGCCATTAATTATAAAAAGAAAATACTATGGTTTTTTTCAAAAGTAATCTTAAGGCAACCTGTATTTCATGTGGATGCCGGGATCACTAGAGTGGTCTCTTTGTTATGGTCCTTTATACCTAGGATTAGTTCTACAATACCAATTATCGAGAATATTAAACCGAATATGAAGCATGTGTATATGATCTCATTTAGGATGGCAAAAGATTGGCCTAGAAAAACCCGTAAATATTCGCTTTCTATCTCAATCAGGAAAAATAGAGCAACAAGATTAAATGGTACTCCAATTGCAAGAGCCGTCTTACCCGCTAAAGAATTGATATAAGTTGTCATTTTTGCATGACTAAATGAACATGCATCCTATAAAAGAATATTCTTTTGCGATTTGATGTAAAAATAGATGACCATTACTAAAAATTTTGCATATTTTTAAAGGATTATCGTCATTTTTTTTTGCGGATTTCGAGGAAAATCTAGTTCTGGATACGAATATTTTTTCGTTCACAGCCGAATTCCGTTAACTGGCAATTTAAAGGATCTAGTTCCCTTTTTTGGCTTTTTTAGTATTTTCAAACGTATTATATTATTTACTATCTATTCCTCTGCAACCTCTGAGATTCAATCAATGCATTGGCCTTCAAATTTTCGGCAACAACGTAATGTGCCTGAAACTCTTTTGGGCTATTTGCGAGATAAGCTTCAGAGTTATTCTTTATGGCTATCCTTGGAAGAGTGGTTGTTGGTATCCTAAGTGAAGTTCCCAGATTTCTCAAAAAGCCAAATCGTTCATGATCTTTGCTCATTTCTCTCTTCATTTTTTTTCCCTGCACATAATAGCGATAAGAAAAATAACTAACTCTTTTTACAGAATAAACCACCGAAGAAAATGCGTTTTAGGATAAAATAAGGCATTGCTGAGCCTCTTTTTCTATAAAAATAACAAAAGTAACTCGCTTTAATCTGATTATCTATTAAAATTTCCTTATTTAGTATTAAAAGGGTTGAAAATTTACTTTTTTATTTTTCCTTGTTTTTCATTACATACAGATCGACATGGCGTTTTATAATCTCTTTTTCATAGGCAAGCCTTAGTTTTAGAACCCTTCCTCCTCGTCCCCTCTCGCCAGGGAAAACCCGAATCTCCACTAGTCCTCTCCTCTCTAATTCTGTAATTGCATTCCCGATTCCTCCTTGCGCATTGTATATGCTGGATTTTGGAACCTTCCCATACTTCACGACATCCATCAAACTCCTCCAGCCTGATTTTTCAAGAGCCATCTTTTCATGCATATAATCCTTGACGAAGGCATCCAGAGTGTATGAAAATGCACTTTCTGCCGCATCAGTTGTAAACTCAAAAGACGGCTTTTTAACATCACTATCGGTCAGCTTAACTGGCATCTCTACTTCAATAGGCTGCTTTTGATCCTTCCCTACAAGCTTGGAATGGAGAGTCATCCCCCAACAGCTGCAGGTATAAACATAAGGCTCTTGGAGCATGTTTGTGAAGAACATTTCACCATAAGCAAGGAATCCGAATACCTGAGTTGACGAAAATCCCTCCTTGAAGATTTGGCATTCGGTATTGACCTGACTGCCTGATATCATCTCTGCAAGCCGTCTGGAAATGCAACTAATAATGAATGTGGTATCCTTGCTTAGGAAGCCCCTACTCTCCTGAAGCATATTAAACACATTGCAAGCTCCCTTCTGGACTTTCTCATGGTCAATAACTACTATGTGGCCCGGCAATGAAGGATCGTGGCTTCTGATGGGTTGCAGCAGTTCCATGGTATCACCATTAACTTTTAGGAGGCTCATGGGCGAGTAGTTCCCGAAGGGAAAGGCAAAAGCATACTTGGCCAGGATCAGGTTAAGTGGTATGCCATCTATCTCCGAGATCTGCTCAAAAAACTCGCTTTCACTAGGTAGCGGGGAACCTTGTTTGAGGCATATTTGGGACTCGTTTTCAAAGATTGCCCTGGCATGCACAATCCGTGGGTCCTCATCATCAATACGTTTCAAAAATTTGTATTTTGGCTCAACATCTGGGTCAAAATGGAAGATATGCGTCTCCCCAATCTTTCGGACAGGTGATAAGTCAAGACCAAGCGAGAGCTCATCCAACAGTGGTATCATCGCACAAACCGCGTCTTCATCCAAGATCCGAATTTCAGAGTGCCCTCCGATCTTGCCATAAAACTGTCGCATATTCCTTCCGATAATTCCATCGCCGCTACAACCTCCCAATACATTGGTGATGCGGGCTTCCCTGGCACTGCTTATGAAATCCGCAATGCCATCCGCTAAGAAATATTCATAGCCAAACTTGCCGATCCGTGCCCCCTTGGTTAGGACGAAGAGTGTCTTGCTCCTCTGGAGTTGTTCCTTTGATTCGGCACACTGGTTCATGTCAACCCATGCACTGTGAGCCATCTCCCTGCCCTGCTCAACAGCCTCCCTTCCGGTCCTGAGCCCCCGTGTCCTCCCTATACCTATAGGGAGGTTGGTAGCTAACGCAAGAATAGAGAGCCCATTGTAGCCAATGCCCGTAACTTCCTTCAGTTCAAGATCATCGTTCTCTATCTCGCCGGCTGTGGTGTGCCCTATGAGGCGAATTGATCCTGCCTCTCCAACTTTGCCGTTGAATCTCTTATCTATGGTCTCCAAGACCTTCTCACAGATATGGCGATCCTTTTCCTCAGTATCCCCACGATAGCTCAGGTATAACAGGATAAGTTTGACATCCTTGAGGTCAAAACCTGCCTCGAAAAGATCCTTCTCAATTTTCCCAAGAGATAACTCGGTTAACCTCTGGCTTTCCTCAATGTTGTTAACGCCCCTCTGTTTGAGGGATAAGTTTGGATCAGCAATAAGATCGTTTCTTGTATGAGCATGGGCTACAAAACCGAGGAAGAAGTTTTCAGCCATAATCCCCTCAACCCAAAAAACGTTATAGCTGTTTTCCGCTGTAGTTATTTACCCAACAAGCTGATAAAAGCATATCTGAATACCCGTAATCACCTTTGCGCAAATTAATTTGCTATAATGAAAAATAATAAAAGAAAAAAAGGGTCCAGTTGGACCATTCAGGATAGTTGTTAAGGTACAGCAGCAATTGCGAGATTTGCTTGTACTAAACCCGATCCAGTTGCATCTGAGCTCCATGCATATGTATAGAAGTCTGGTGCTGGACTAATGTCATACACTACCATCGAACCTGGAGCAATTGGCAAAGCGGTGGTTTTGAGGATGGATTCTACTTGACTTTGCATGAGTGTTGGATTCTTGCCAAGCATCAATGCCACAATGCCTGTTACATGCGGCGCTGCCATGCTGGTTCCACCAACGAAATAGAAATTGGCATGCGGATTACCACTTGACCACCATGGTGCATGGGAATAGCCCTGATCACTTGGGAATGGCCCTCTGACCCAGCTTCCCGGAGCAATTATGTCGAGTTGTTGATCTGCCAGTTCGCGACT
>JAJRAB010000063.1 GCA_028683025.1 Candidatus Methanomethylicus sp.
AATTTCACCTACCAGTGGGACTCCCCCTTCGATAATAAATTTATCCACAAATGCCTCCATTAGCCATAAAAGTAGAATATCTGGATTATCGTAGTTGTATTATACAGGAAATCCATTCAACAATACTTGCCTATGCGCATTGGTCACCACAGAATATTTATGCAAACCAATATAAAAGTGTGTATAATGAAAATATGGATTTTTCTATTCTTGTCCCGATCTTATTCGGTTTTTTATTCGCGATTGTCATCAATTATCTTACCGACCTGTTACCCTATGGTTTTACCTTATCTCGACCAGTATGCCATCATCAAGGTTGCGGTCAACCATTTTCCTGGACTGACTACCTGCTGTTACGGCGTTGTGCAAATTGCCAGGCTCGTTCCCGCGTGAAACCCATTTTTATCTATATACTGACCCTCACAAGTTCAATATATTTATGGATAAATCAATCCTCATTCTTGCTGTTTCTACTCAGCCTTCTTGTACTTTCATACCTTTTTATAGTGGGATTGATTGATTTTGAGCACCACCTCATCCTTTTACCGTTGAATATTGCTGGAGTCATCATCCTTGGTTGCGCAGGTATTATCCTGCATGGATGGATGAGTACACTGTTAGGCGGTGTCGCGGGTGCAACAATAATGTACCTCCTTTTCCTCCTGGGAAAGCTATTTACCAGGTACAAGGCACGGAAATTGGGGGTTCCACAAAGTTCGTTGGAAGATTCGCTTGCTTTTGGGGATGTCATCCTGCTGGCATTACTGGGTTTACTTCTTGGCTGGCCAGGCATATGGCTTGGTCTTCTCCTCGGAATTCTCCTGGCGGGTATTCTCAGCATCGCCATTATTATTATCCTGATATTGCAAAGAAAATATCGCGAAAAGGCATTATCTTTGTTCATTCCTCTTGGTCCAGGCTTCATAATTGCATCCATTACAATTGTCTATATCCCTAAAATTCTCTCTTCTTTTTGGTTATAATAGTAATTGGAGAATTTATGTCATGAAAGGGCTTACTGGTAAGAAGGCAAAGAGGGAAATTTTTGCCCAGTCAATGGTGGAATTTGCCCTTGTTCTGCCAATACTCCTCCTTGTGATTATTGGTCTTTTTGAGTTCGGACGTCTGATTTTCATCTACAGCACTGTTGTCACTGCCGCGCGAGAAGCTGCCCGTTATGGCTCTTCATCAAATTGGAATGCAGACGTTACTAGAAGGGACTACGAAGGACAATTCAGGGATTGTGCAGGAATTAGAGCCAGGGCTCAAAATGTGGATTTTTTTAATGTGATTGAAGATGGAGATATCTTGATTCAGTATGATCACGGTCCTACTTCACCTGGCACTGGACCAATTCCTAACTACCCTGCTCCATTTGCCTTCTGCCCGCCTGCAGCAACTCTGGATTTTAATAATTTGTACGATGACAGGATCATTGTGCAGGTCTCGGCAGACTTCACCCCCATGATGGGCATCGTACCCATGCCAAGTTTTACCATAAGCTCGGTAAGTGCAAGAACGCTGCTCGGAATGATCGTTCTTGATTCATTTGTTCCTCAACGTGAATTTTATTCTCAATCTTTTGTTTCTTTAAACCGTGATCTAAAAACCCCATTCTCCGGGTTTCTGATCAGCCCTGGGCAATAATCGCAATGAAACATAAAATGCAACTGGTGATAAACCATAAAGGGCAGAGCCTGGTGGAAACAGCAATATTTCTTTTGCTAATCCTATGGCTGCTTGCCGGCGCGGTCGATTTCGGCATGGGTTTCTTTTCCTTTGTCGCCATCCGCGATGCCGCCCAAGAGGGTGCCTTATATGGGACCATATGCCAGAATTCGGGCAAAATAATAACTCGGGTGCAAACATCATCGACGCGCCCAGTGAATCTAGCAACAACCACCATTACAGTTTCTGCGCCAAGCGGAACCAGCCAGGGACAACCCCTGACTGTCACAGTGATATATAATTATCCTGTATCAACGCCACTAATCAGCACTTTTGTTGGGAGTGGTACCATACCCATTCGTGCCTCTGCTACCAGCACAATTATCAAAAGCACGACGACATGTCCATGAGAATTGGAGGCTGACATGTATACGAATAAAAAACCACGCGGGCAGGCGCTTGCCCTGATCATGGTGGCAATCTTTGGCATTTTAGCGCTTACAGCCCTCGCCATCGATGGGGGAAATGCCTTCGGGGATAAACGCAAGGCACAAAGCGCGGCAGACAATGCTGCTGTTGCAGCCGCCCTTGCATTAACGGATAATAATAGCTCCACGGTTTATACCACGGAAGCTTTAACAATAACCCAGGCCAACTCACGCCTGGACGAAACAGTCACTGTCAGTTGGCCACCAGGAGCTGGTTGCGATGGTTCTGCCTTCTCTACCGCAGGGCTGTATGACACAACTTTATCTCACTATGTGCAAGTCATGATCCAATCGACAGTACCAACTTTCTTCGGCCCTGTCATTGGCATTGATACAGTCAGCCACTGCGTGGAAGCTGTTGCCAGAGCCAAGCCAGTCGAACCCGGGAACGCATTTCCCGGAACAGCCATAGTTGCTTTAAACTGCTTAGAGGATAGGACCTTTGATGCCTATGGGGGTGGGGTATTGCATGTGGAAGACGGCGGTATTTATGTCAACTCAAACGATCCAGATGATGCCCTATATTCCGGTGGTACATCCGAAGTCAGATCACCCAGTTACACAGTAGTTGGAGGTGATAATGGAGGCAACTTTTATAATGAAGATGGCTCCGGACCTGGCGTGATTACTTCCGGTGTCCTGCCATATCCCTGCCCGTCAACGATAAGTTATAACATACCTGCCTGTACGTCTCAAAGCCAAAAAGATGGTACCTATACATTT
>JAJRAB010000095.1 GCA_028683025.1 Candidatus Methanomethylicus sp.
TCACCATTGATAAGGCTATACTGGACGACTTTTCCAAGCGCCACTTTGTGCTGAGGCCGCTTATTGCTGTGATTAGCGATGTAGGATTGACTCCGTCATCGCCCGGCATAATAACCGGCAAATCGGGCTACCAGCATACATTCAGCGCTGTTGGCACCGACAAGTCCGGAAAATTCTATGCTTTCGATGTGGCAGTCTCGAATGCTCTGATAGAAGAATCAGTCGTCCTTAACATGTTTGCGAAAATACTTGACACCAAGCCTGAGATGTCCTACCTCGTCTGCATGCCGGGTATTAATGAAAACGGCAAGAAGATTGCAGCTGTCTATGATATCAAGCTAGTCGAAGGAAAAAGCATGGAAGAGATCATGAAAGCTCTAAAAGAGGTCTTGGCATCCAAGTCGGAGGAATCATCCGAACCAAGCCTGCCTATTATGGAAATAAATAAGCCGGCAGCTGCCCCCCCGAAGCAGGAAGAAGCAGTTCCGACTCCGACACAGGCGCCAGCACAGCCTAAGCAAGAGGAAGTTACTACTCAGGAGCCAAAGCAGGAGGCTGTGGCCACAACACCGAAGACCGAGAATGTCGCCCCCCAGGCACCAGTAACAAAGCCCGAAACTCCAGCGCCCTTCCAGGAACAGACCGGGACCGAACAACAGAGCAAAACTACTTCGGTTGGCAATGCTGAGGAGCAACAACTCAAGTCAAGCAGCAGCATAATTCCTTCGGAGATTGGTAAGCACCCAATAACAAAAGCGCTGAAGGACCTTTAAGTTACCTTTAAAATATTAAAAAATTTTTAAGTTATTAAAAAGAGAAAGTTGTGGAAGGATTTCCTTCCAGCATTTTTTTATCCAACAATGATGAGGATGAAAATGACCAAAGACATCAGCATCATTACGATCGAATGCTTGAATCCTGCTGCCATGAATCCTTCGCCAAGTTTTCCAGCCACAAGCCCTGAGAATAGTGCTTGAAGCAATGCCATGTAGAAGAAAATCCTGCGATAGGTCAGATAGTCCCCTTGAGCTTTGAATATGGCCGAGCCCATTTGGAGCATTGGGTAGAAGAACTGGTTTAGTAGAATTACTACAGTTGCCATAAAGACTCCAAATGCAATGTATACGATGACTATGTAAGTCTTCATTGTTGCCTTTCTTTCATCATTGATCGACTCCACCTGCCGCAGATAGCTGGCAAGGCTTCTGATGATTTTTGCTACGTCTCCGCCTGATTTGGTGGTCTCGACCATGATGCCACTTGCCCTTTTGACCATCCTTGATTGAACCCTGTTGGCAAAATCCTCAAAACCTTCCTCAATTGTTCCTCCAATCTTAACATGGGCAAGTATCCTCCGCAATTCAATAGTTACAGGGCCGTGATCTTTCATTGCTGATGCTTCTATTGCTCTTAGGAAAGTTAAGCCAGTTAACTGGCCTTCAGCAATATCTTCTAATAGTTCGGGTATCCGCCTTTCAATACCTGCCTTCC
Source organism: Candidatus Methanomethylicus sp. (assembly GCA_028683025.1). Taxonomy (GTDB): domain Archaea; phylum Thermoproteota; class Methanomethylicia; order Methanomethylicales; family Methanomethylicaceae; genus Methanomethylicus. Next base: position 1,492 of record JAJRAB010000095.1, read on the forward strand.
AGCGGTTCTCCATTATGCTAAGAATTGCGAGTGGTGTAATTCCGACAACAATAGCTATTAGGATAAGATAATCTGCGAGTCTTGAATTACTAAAAAAAATGAAAGCTGCATAAAGACCAATAGCAGTTCCAGCAGTTGCTTCGCTGATCCAAATGTATTGTTTTTTCTTCTTTTCCATGAATGGCATCTTGCTTATTCCTCCTTAGGCACTGATTGGTCAATAACCAAAAGCATGAGTGCAGAAACTCCTGGAATCAATACAAATGTTACAATGTACATGAACATTAATGCATCAATACCTGCACTGCCAATGAAAGACATAGTGGCAAGCATAACAATGATGATAAGGGGAAGCACGACTCCCATAGATATGTAAATTTCTGCTGTAACTCCGAGCTGATCCAGTTGTCTCTTTAGGTCTATTTTTCGTTCTCTCATGAAGATCTTTCCTTGCATATGTAGATATCTTCGGAGATCGCCACCCATGCTGCCAACTGCAAGGACTCCTTTCATTAGATCTGCTAGCTTCTTTGATGGAGTCTTGTTGATCCTGTTGTTAAGGGCTGTGTAGAAATCCTCTCCAAATATGTCGATTCCTTTGACGACCTCTGCTATCTCATCCTTAATGACCTTGTCAATATCGGCTGTAAGAATGCTCTTGAATATCCTTTCTGGGGTTACTTCTGCGCCCGCGAGGATGGCCATGTATTGGGTCGCAAAATTTAGCGATTTTTCCACATTGTTCTTCCTTGTGCGTGCTGTATATGAAGGTACAATATACATTACCAAAAAGGTGATGGCACCTGCCAACACACCAAGGCCAATGCTCATGAAAATCGCATACATCAGTACGAACCATTTGTAGACGAATGGGAATGTAACGATTGGCGTGATTATTAGCGCAAGCAGTGAAATGAAAAGCATCTTGCTGACATACTTTTCTACGGTAGTCCGCATCAATGCACTCCACAGCGTGTCGTTAAAACCCTTCATCTTTGGCGCGATTTTAAGAGCTAGTTTTCCAAAATGCCTGTAGGCGAAAACAGAAACATCTGGAAAAGCAAAGGTGGATTTCTTCTTCGGTTTAGCATCTGGTTTGGCATCCTTTTCCTTTACTTTCTCATCAGGAGCCTTGATCTCCGTCGTAGGCGCT
>JAJRAB010000096.1 GCA_028683025.1 Candidatus Methanomethylicus sp.
ATCCAATGATATGATAAATACCGAAAAGAAATTAACCCTTGGTAATATGGGTTCCAGTCTTCCCATCAATTGCATCCATTGCTTTGTCTAGCGATGTGATTATTGCTTCTTTCCCTCCCCATTCTATGAACCTGATGCATGCCTTGACCTTGGGTCCCATACTGCCCGCTAGAAAATGGCCTTCTGACAGATATCTCTTAGCTTCTTCTAAAGTCATTGCGTCGATCGAAGATTCTGTAGGTTTGCCGAAGTTGAGTTTAGCTTTCTCTATATCGGTTAATACGAGGAACACATCCGCATTCACTACTTCTGCCAGCCTTTCCCCGGCCAAATCCTTGTCAATTACAGCCTCAACACCAACCAATCTTCCATCTTCTTGCACAACCGGGATCCCGCCACCTCCGGAAGCGATCACAACTGTCCCGGCATTGACAAGTACCTTAATGGCTTCTGCCTCCACGTTTGCGATAGGGTCCGGTGAAGGGACCGTTCTTCTCCAGGGCTTGGGCGCATTTGGCTTTACCTTCTTTACTATCCAGCCCTTTTCAGCCTTCATTTTCATAGCTTCTTCTTCGGTTAGGAAATTTCCAACTGGCTTCGAGGCATTCTCCCCAAAAAATTCAGGATCATTCCTATCAACAAGCACTTGATTCACAACACTGATAACGGGCACTTTAATGCCCCTGGCAGTAAGCATATTTTCTAAAGTATTTTGCATCATATACCCGATCTGCCCTTGGGTCATGGCCCCCACAATATCAAATGGTTGAGGTGGGATCTGCTCCTTAGCGATGTCTTGTTGTAATGCCAGATTGCCTGATTGGGGTCCATTACCATGAGTTATTATTAACCTGTCATCATTGCCAAGGGCTTGGATCATCCGTACAATATGCTCCGCAGTGATTGAAACATTTTTAAATTGTTCATCTGCAGTTCCCTTTTCCTGGGCTTGCTTTATTGCATTTCCGCCCAAGGCAATTAAAATTCTTTTACCATTCTTTGTCAAAGGATTTCTCCTCCCAAAAAACAGTAATTTTTGTTGTATTTTTGTCGCTATTAAATCTTTCTTTTAATAACATCATTTTTTAAAAAATCTTTAATTTGAAGCAACATATTTTAAAAAAATGATATTCATGCCCAAGTTGCTTAAATTGGAATTATTTATATCAATCAAGTGAAAGATATTTCTCTGTCTTTGGAATATAGGGTGGTCAAGATGTCCTATACGCACTTCGGTATCCCTATGGTCGATCTCATATTGCCTGAAGGTTACCCTCGTAACTCCTTTGTCCTCCTCTCGGGTGAAGGAGGTACAGGAAAGTCCGTTGCTCTGTTGCAGATTGTTGGCGCCAAGCTTGCTGCAGGAGAACCTTGTATCTTTATCACTTTTGATGATAGTCCCGAATCTGTTCTTGAAAACATGAAACGCCTTGGCTTTGATTATGAATCAGCGCTAAAGGCTGATCTTCTTCACATAGTGGACGGATTTTCGTTCAGGAGCAAGATTCCCCACAAGGAGAACGATTCTATTAAAAATGTTCCAAATCCGAGAGATCATCATGAGCTTACTCGGATCATATTATCCGCAGTAGACGGTTTTCAGAATAGAGGGTCCGTCTTTATTGATTCACTGACCGAGCTATTCACTATGAGCGAACCCTCCACAACAATTGAAACCATCAAGGACTGGCGGGCACTTCTTTGCAAAACCATGGGCATGACCGTTTATGCCTCATACCATGTGGGTGTAAAGGCAATTGACGAGTTCGCTGACATGCTCGAATATGTTGTGGACGGCATACTTGAATTCAGGTTCGATCCCCTTTTTGCCCAGCAGGGTTTCTTAGCCCGCGAGTTGAGAATAAAAAAGATGAAAGGCAGCACCTTTGACACAGTCTGGCATTATTTTATTATTGAGAAGAGTGGCCTTGCTATTTTTAAACCTCAGGTTAAGGCTTCTTCCGAGGATTCCCATAAATTATCAAAGTAAGTACGGGCAAGATGAACCAAGGCTGCATGGTTAGATGCGATGGCAAGGCTTGGGATGTTGGCGTCCGATCCCAACAATAAGATAACGTCGTTGTCATCCGCAATTATGCCCCCGCCAAACATCTTATCGCGTATTCTAATATTACCCAAAGCTGATAGTTTTTTTATAACGTCACTGGGCGCATTCGTCGATAATAGGAGTTTAAGGCTGATTTTTTCTGACTTTAGTCTTGTCAATACAGGCATCAGTGCCATCATGAGCAATGCTGGCGTTGCGGGGAGGGCAAACTTCACTTCAATCTTTGCCCCATTAATTGTTTGGTAGGCTCTTTTGAGTATTCCTTCTTGGCTTTTGATGATCCAGATGTCCGGTTTCTCCGATTCGGACATGGCTTCCAGCTTATCTAGGGCTATTCCCGCATCTTCAAACCTCCGGTCAAACCCTGAGTATAGATTTTTTTTATAGTCCTGAAGCGCTTCTGACACTTTTTTTGCTGAATATAATGCCGGTCTCCCTTTATTCTCTGTTACAAATGCCTTTTTCACTAAACCCGAAAGCACAGTATGGATCTTTGAATAGGGGACTCCTGAAATCTGACTAAGCTTTTTGGCATCAGCCTCGCCACTAATTAAAGCAAGGAATACCTGAGCTTCGGTTCCCGTTAATCCTATATCCTTCAGCTTTGCCAAAGCCGCATCACTTGAAGTCATACAATACACCGTATTATATATATGAAAAGTTTCAAATATAAACGCGCTCATGGGTATCTCGGTCGATTCATAATGCAGATTCTGAAGAAAACTCAGAGCCTCTGTCCCGAATGCATGAAAGTAATTGATGCAGATATTTATGAGGAAGGTGGCGTCGTCTACATAGGAAAGAACTGCGAACAGCACGGTAGATATGACGATATTTACTGGAGTGATTATGAAATTTTTAAGAAAGCAGAAAAGTATGAATGCATTGGCGAGGGGCTGGAAAAACCAAAGACCGAGTCTAACAAGGGCTGCCCCTATGACTGCGGCATTTGCCCCTCTCACAAGTCCCAGACTGTTCTTTCAATTATTGATGTAACCAATGCCTGCAACCTTCGTTGTCCTATTTGTTTTGCAAATTCTGAGACTGCTGGCTATAAATATGAGCCGACTCAGGACCAGATTAGGGAGATGCTGAGGAATCTTAGAAGTAACCGCCCAGTACCACCCAACTCACTTCAATTCTCAGGCGGAGAACCGACGATGCGGGACGATCTGCCTGACCTGATTCGCATGGCAAAAGATGAGGGGTTTCACCATATTGAGGTCAATACAAATGGTATCCGTATTTCCAAGGATCCTCTTTTCTTAAAGAAGCTCATCGACTCGGGCTGCAGCACATTCTATCTTCAGTTTGATGGTATGACTCCCGAACCATATATTGCGGCACGTGGTCTGAATCTTTTTGATACAAAACTTAAAGCCATTGAAAATTGCAGATCAGCAGGTCTTCAAAGCCTTGTGCTCGTGCCCACGCTGGTTCGTGGCTTGAACGATGGCCAGGTTGGGGATATAATCCGCTTTGCTGCAAAAAATTTTGATGTAATCCGTGGTATCAATTTCCAGCCTGTCTCCATGGCAGGTAGGATAGACCGCCAGAAGCTTAGGGAGATGCGTATTACCATACCTGATTTCTTGAAGCTTGCGGAAGCTCAGACAAATGGCCAGATAAAAACTACCGACTTTTACCCTATACCTGTCGTTCTGCCCATATCGAAAGCCGTGGGTGCGCTGAAGGGGAAACATTACCAGGAGTTTTCCAATCATCAGGAATGCGGGATGGCAACAATAGTATTTCCTGAGGGTGATTCTCTTGTCCCGATCACAAAATATGCTGACGTGGATAAATTTATGGCATCTATGGAAGGCGTCCGCGAAGCTGCTGAAAAGGGATCAAAGACTAAGGCAAAGATGCGCCTTGTGGGCGCAACGCGGCATGTGAAGTTCAGTCTTCTTGGCAGCCTCCTTTCCTCCGTACTTCTGCATGCCGATTATAGTTCGTTGGGTGAATTCATGCGTAAGGTGTTGCTCATTGGCTGCATGCATTTCATGGATCCATACAATTTCGATCTTGAAAGGGTTAAGCGATGCACAATTCACTACGCCCTACCTGATGGCAAAGTAATCCCATTCTGCACAATGAACTCAATACATAGGCAAAGACTGGAAAAAGCCCTGAGCAAGCCCATCCAATGACCTATCTCTTCCTTTTTTTCAACCAAAACCTTTTTATCTAAAGCCCTTATTTTCGCTATAAAGGTGTAACTTATGGGAGGAGCCAAGAAAACCGCGCCAAGAATGAGAAAAGGACAACCAGAAAAGAAGAAAGAAGCTCCAAAGAAAGAGATCACAAAGGCTACAACAACATCAGTTGTAGAGCCAAAGATCATGGATCAGATCAAGAAAGATGTTCCCAAAATGAAGTTTGTGACTCCATATCAAATTTACTCAAAATACAATGTGAAGTACAGCACAGCCAAAGATATACTTGAGAATATGGTCAACCAGGGCACTCTCAAGCTAAAAATGCGGACAAGGCGTGTTGAGATCTTTGTTCCAGCAGCCTAACGGTGTCCTTAAATGAACAAAGCTCAACTTGAAAAAGTACCCATTATAATTTCTTTTAAGGATAAATTTGAAGCTAAGGGTGAGCTTATCCGAATTTATGCCCCTCGAACTATCGAATCAATCGTCGAATGCATGCCTATAATTTCGCACACATTTATCTGGAAAGAAGAAATTTATTTTAATATTCCCTGTACCGTTGGACCAGAAAAACCAAAAACCGTTGTGCAACCGGGAGACATCGCCTATTGGCCTCCTGGGAAGGCATTCTGCATTTTTTTTGGGAAGACCCAACCTTACAGTGCAGTTAACGTTTTGGGAAAAATAACTTCAGATCTAGAACCCCTAAGAAGCATCCGGCAGGGAGATTGGGTAAATG
>JAJRAB010000104.1 GCA_028683025.1 Candidatus Methanomethylicus sp.
CGGCTTGTAAAAATGGGGGCAACGTAATGGCGGCTTGTGTTGAGTGTGCTAGGGCTGATGTGACTGTCGGTGAAATGCGTCGGGCTTTCGTGGAAGCTTTTGGATTATGGAAATCACCGATATTCGTCTAATATTTTCAAAAGGAGAGGAAAGCAATGATGAAAAAGAGAGAGAAAATTGTAAAAGTATTGTTGGCTCAATTCCCGTTAGAGACCCACTCCAGAGGCATAATAACAGTTGCCGGCATGCTCAGAGATGCGGGGATGGAAGTCATTCTGATGGGGAACGCCCTGCCGGAGCAGATAGTGGAAACCGCATTACAGGAGACAGTTGACGTAATCGGGATCAGCACTTATTGCGGGGGAGAATTGGCGCTTGGGGAGAAGGTTTTAAAAACAGCTGCAAACCGGGGGATTAAAGATCACACAACATTTCTTATCGGGGGTATCTTTCCGCCCAAGGATATTCCGAAACTTAAAAAAATCGGCTTTGATGGGGTTTTTTTGTCCGCGACTAAAGATGAGATTGTATCCTGCATCCAAAACAGTGTGGCCGTGAAGAGCAAAGAACTGTGGAATCCCATACAAGCAGTTAGCAATTAATCAAAGGTCAGGACACGCGGAGGACTCGTTTTACTAAGGTGTCTTCTGAGCCAAGCATGCTGAGAGGAGAAGATTATCATGCGAATAGAAAATAGTGTAGCCTTGATTACAGGAGGTGCATCTGGACTGGGCAAAGCTTCAGCAAAAAGACTCGTCGAAAAAGGGGCGCGGGCCCTGATAGCCGATATTCAGGACAGGGGCCAGGAGGTTGTGAGAGAATTGGGCAACAGTAATGTCCTCTTTTGTAAAGCTGATGTTACCAAAGAAGAAGAAATGACCAAAGCCATAAGTATGACTACGGATGCCTTTGGTGAGATTAACGTGGTTATCAACTGTGCCGGAGTGGGAAATCCAGGTAAGCTGCTCGGTAAAAAAGGCCCCATGACCCTGGACTTCTTCAACTGGGTAGTTGGTACGAATCTGGTGGGTACTTTCAATGTGATCCGTTTAGCAGCGGAAAAGATGGCCGGCAATGCACCAAATGAGTTTGGTGAAAGAGGTGTAATCATAAATACCGCTTCCGTTGCCGCTTTTGATGGGCAGATTGGACAGCCTGCTTATACGGCCTCAAAAGCAGGGGTTGTCGGTATGACCTTACCTATAGCTAGAGAGCTGGCCAGCCATGGCATCAGGGTAATGACTATTGCGCCGGGAATCTTCAATACCCCTATGCTGGGAGTTCTTCCCGATGAATCCAAAGCCGCCTTGGGCAAAATGGTACCATTCCCCGCCCGGTTGGGAAATCCGGAAGAGTATGCGCTGCTGGCCGAACATATCGTCGAGAACGTTATGCTGAACGGGGAATGTATCAGACTCGATGGAGCAATCAGGATGGCTCCTAAATGATTGAAAGTGATTCCGAATAATTACCATAAAATATAAAGAGGTTGCGAAATGGAATATAAAAACATTCTGTTTTCAATTGAAGATAGAGTTGCTCTGATACTTTTCAATCGACCTGAGGCTCTCAATGCTATGAACATAGCAACTATGCTGGAACTGCGCAGTGCAGTAAACGAATGCAAGAGCAATGCTTCAGTGAGGTCGATAATCTTGAGCAGCTCGAGTGAAAAGGCCTTTGTCGCAGGTGCTGATATTTCGGAAATGCAAAATTACAATCCTGAAGATGCCCTTAGTTTTATGGAACTTGGCCATGAGGTATTGAGAAATTTGGAAATAATGCAGAAACCTTCAGTGGCAGTTCTTTCTGGGTTCGTATTGGGAGGGGGCATGGAAATAGCAATGGCATGCGATATGCGGTTTGCTTCTGAAAAAGCGCGGTTTGGCCAACCGGAAATCTTAATTGGGCTAATTCCGGGTTGGGGAGGAACCCAACGCTTATCGAGACTAATAGGGCTCGGCAGAGCAAAGGAGCTTGTTTTGAGTGGTGCCCAGATTGATGCCAAGAGAGCCTATGAAATAGGGTTAGTAAATCAGGTTCTCCCTGCTCATGGGTTAATGACCCATGCAAAAGAATTTGCGAGAAAGCTTGCTGGATTACCTGCTTTTGCTATCAAGATGGCCAAACACTCGCTAAATTTTGGGTACGATATCCCATTAGACAATGCCATCAGGCTTGAAGTGGAATGTTGTGCCCAATGCTTCAGTACGAATGATCAAAAGGAAGGCATGATGGCTTTTATCGAGAAACGAAAGCCTAAATTTAGCTAGATAAGACTGGTTTTGTTTCAGCGAAATGAAATACAAATCATAACATAAGGGGGGAATAAATGAGGAGAGTCGCGGTAGTCGGTTTAGGGCATACAAAATTTGTATTCAACTCGCCCAAGTCAGGGGTGGAGTTGCTATCTGAAGCGTCAATGGACGCTATAAACACATCTGGATTAAAAGCAAAAGATGTTCAAGCTATTTATTGCGGCAACGTTCTGGGCGACTTCTCGGAAGGTCAGGGAATGATACATTCCTATCTGGCTGATGACATCGGGTGTAAAAATGTTCCAGCCATGAGATTTGAGGGGGCCTGCGCTTCGGCAACCATGGCGATCAGGGATGCATATATGTGGGTTGCCTCGGGATTTTACGATATTGTGCTGGCGGGAGGTACTGAAAAGGCAACAGCAATGGGAACTTCTTTGGCGACGAGAACATTCGCAATGTTCAGTGACGCCAGATATGAATATCCATCGGGGATAAATTTCCCGGGCATCTTTGCCATGCTCGCCCACTTATATTCCAACAAATATCAGA
>JAJRAB010000016.1 GCA_028683025.1 Candidatus Methanomethylicus sp.
AACCTTCATTTAACTCAGGTATGTGACGGAACGCCGAAATATTACGATTCTTCTTGTGTGGACATTGAGATAAATCCTGGTTGCGATATTGGTCGGTTGGTCAGAAAAATGTAACGAGGACGGCTGGATCGAAGGTTAAATATGCAAAACGCGGAGGTGTAACTAAGTGAATTACATGAACTCATTAAGCTTCATTCTATTGGCGATGCTCCTGGTAGCACCATGCATGGCCATGAACCAGACGGAGGAAGCCTGGCTGGAAGGCGTTCATTTTGGCATGACACTTGGGCATGCTTTGGAAGAGGCGATTTTAAGAGGCGACAATACCGGATATAATATGTTAGTGCAAGAATACAATGATGGAATCAATAGAACACTGCCTGAGGATGAAGCTAAAAATGAGTGGCTGGCATTGAAGCCAACTGCAACCATCCCAGGGCTACCGCCTTTATTCGGGGAGAACTCGGAACAATTTGTCCCCTTTACAAAACAGCCGTTCAATAGCAGCAGTGCCCTAGGACAGTTCGGAAAGCAACGGGTATATGATCAACCCATTAATGCTCAAACCAAGGAGCTGAGAGACCTGGATGTAAAAAATGCCGAGCTAACGAACTTCTTGAGAGATTAAGCACCATCAATTTTCAAAACGAGGAGACATCCTTCTCCAAGCATTGACGCGGCTACGTTTCCCCCTCCACAAGTGGAGGGAAACTCCGCCGCGCCCCCCCCGCGTTTTCAGTTGCCTGCAAAAGAAATACCACCTGTAATTCTGGATGCTGCACCCCATTTAGACCATGAGCAAATGACTGGGATAATATTGGGGGCGATTGAACCATCCCAGTCCAAAATTCCGGCTAAAATGGATCTTAAGAGGTGATATTATCTTTTCTTCAGGCTATTATCGGGGGGGTCGGGAGGGCGGAGCACTGCGCCTTCGCTTGTCGATGGGCGCAGTGCGAAGTCCCGACACCTTGCCAGAAGAAAACTTAGAAAGAATTTAATTTTTTGCTCGATTTAATGCTTAGTCTAACGTCCTTTTTAAAATCTTAGCAGTAATTCTGGTGATCTCGAAGATTGTGGAAAGGTGATATCGCAGAGGGTTCGCAGCCTTAAGAGCGGCCTGCCTCGGCTGCTTTCCTGTGAAGACTCCGATCTCGTTGCCATCCTTATCCCTAGAGGCGAAATTTTTAGTCTCTTTCTCGGCCATTTTATTCCTCCTACATCAAGATATATAGTCGCCTGCGCTGACACAAGGTCCAGCCATTATTCATTCAGGCTGAACGTCGCAGGCCACAGCCCTTCCTCTCGCGCCTCCTGCTTGTCCCAGATCCTTTCCTCTAGCCTTCTCTGGACCATCTCCTCCACCTCGCCGGGCTGGACGTGAAACACCTCAGCTAGTATATCCTTAGCGGTTTGCAGCTCAAGGACCTTGGGATTTATCATCGGCCTAGGCTCAATCAACTTGGCATCTCGCTTCCACAGCCATCTCATGAATCGCCTCCCAAGTGGACTAATTTGCTGGCACTTTGCCCGCCCTTTCACCGGAGCTTTCTTTCCTTCGTAGATACAGAGCACCCGGTCGGCCAGTTCAGTCATCCTCTGCAGGTGGGGATCCAGCGCAGGCGCATAGAGCAGGATGGCGGCCTCTCTGGAGGTCTGCTTGAGGGCCTGTCCTACGTACTCCATCATCTGCTTGGCATCTTCGCAAAGCATGGGATCGTGCTTCACGAAGATCAGCGAGCAGCGGGCCTCCTCCTTAGATCCGACGGTTTGCTCAGCAATATAGGCAAAATAATGAATATTAGCAGTAATTAGTTTTGCAGGGATTGAAAATGGCACTGAGAAAAAAAGCCGCAATTTTGGTGTTGCTGTTATGCAGCCTGGAAAATCCCGCAAGCTGTGTGGAATCAGAATCAAATCTTCACAGCGTCTACGGCTCGTGGGAAATGGTGGCAAATGGTTATCATGGAACAATGAACTTGGGTGATCGGGATAGCACTATCCAATTCGAAGCAGGCACGGAAAAGATCACAGATATCAGTTTCGACGGGAAAAAAATTGAGTTCTATCGCAACTCGAATTATGGATCAGAGTATAGCCAATCGTACACGGGAGAACTATCTGGAGAAGCCATGACTGGAACATTCATACAACTCAACCTCCCTGGTGAGATTTTTCATTGGAGTGCCGAGCGAAAAAATGATGCTGAAGATCAATTGGCTCTACCCACTTGCCCAATTGGTACAGATGGCGCACCAAACTTGAGAGATCCGGGTATTGCATCCGTGGCACAATGCAGAGGTGCATGTGGCGAAGATTGCCCTTCGGATCGCTGTGACCCCGTTGAGCACATTGTAATTCCCATCACCGACGCCCAAGGACAACAATACAATTGCGTTTATAATAATGTAATAAGTTGCCTGACCCATCAAGGATGCCGTGATCACGATGCTTGCTACGACAAGTGTGCTGAAACAGGTGAAAGCAGCTTATTTGGGCCCTGCCATATAGAATGCAATAGGGAATGTTTTGTCAAATGGGGAGACGCCCAATGCAATGCTTGGGCGGATTATGCAGGATATGTTGGCGATTATTGGATCGATCCAGATTTCGATGGAGTCATGCTTTTCTCAGATCCACCTGAACTGATCGGTCCAATTGGACCTTAGCCGAATGACACCGCCCTAAAGATCAAATTTTTGGTAAGAATTGTGGGGCCGGAGGATGTTCTCGCAGGTGGGCAATGCTCCACCAGGATCAGCGAATGGCGGGCCTCCTCCAGGATGGTCATGAGCTGGAAGCTCGTAAAGGCGCGGCGCACCTCCAGAGAGGTAAAGCGGCGATCCATCCGGGTGAGGATGCGAAAGTAGTTGCCGCTGATGTAAAGGATCTTG